>JAXDOO010000458.1:0-14330 GCA_034668865.1 Alphaproteobacteria bacterium | reverse complement strand
CTTCCCAAGGCTGACGTCGTGGGTTCGAATCCCATCGCCCGCTCTTGACAAGAAGTTCTGTGCCGAACGCGACTTAAGCGTACCTGCCGGTGTTCGGCAGCGCGGCTCGTAAGGGACTGACACGGTTGTACCGTACAACCGCTCCTCCCGCAGCGAGGCTCGCGATGCCGATTCGTACTCCCCAAATTCCATCGTACTGTCATCACAAGTCCAAGGGCTTGGCCTACGTCAAGCTCGGACACGAATTCGTCTACCTCGGCGCCCACGACTCTCCCGAGAGCAAGATCAAGTACGAACGCGTGGTGGCCGAGTGGCTGGGACGCGGCCGGACCAGCTCACCCCGCAATGACCAGCCGGATGGTCCCAGTGTCAACGCTATTTTGCTGGCGTACTGGAACTTCGCTCAGACTTTCTACCTCGATGCCGAGGGCAACCCAAGCGTGGAGCTTGATAAGCTTGCCCAAGCGATCGTCCCCTTAAAGGCGTTGTACGGGGAGACGCCAGCGACGGCATTCGGCCCGGTCGCGCTCAAGGCCGTGCGTCAGAAAATGATCGAATCAAATCTGGCACGCACGACGGTGAATCAGCGAATCTCATGCATCAAGCGGATCCGATCCGCAAAGAAGAACATCCGCCCGATGATTGGGGTGGACCTCAGTACCGCGCGCCGTCTCCGCGCATCACGTCGGCCATGACAACCCCAACTACGCCTTCCACCGCCCCCGCAACGCATGCAACCCCGCAAATGAACGAGTCAGTCAGCCGAGGCGCCGTGACGACCGGCACGACTTCGACACCCAAACCTTCAGAAACGCGCGCAGAAACCCGTGCGGCGTCAGACGTCACACGTGCGTCGGGGTGGGCGTACCCGGGCGTTAGCGATCTACTCGCCCATGGGATTGATGTGACGCAGCCAGAAGCTGATCAGGAATGGCTCGGAGATATTGCTAACCGCACCCGTGGAGCACTCCAGCAGTTTCAACTCCAATCGAAACTTGTTCAAACGATCCTCACGCCCAATGCTGCGCTGCTCAAGTTCTCCGGGAGCGCAAAGCTAACTGTCGAACAAGTTCTGCGACGCCGAAGTGAGTTCCTAACCACGTATGGGTTAAACATCATCTCCGTGCAACCAGAGCCCGCTATCGTTGCGCTTGCCGTGGAACGCCCGCAACGGCAGGTCGTGTTGATCGAATCGCTCTGGCGACGCTGGCAACCTCCGCAAGCGCACGGTAACCGTGAACTCTTAATTGGCGTTCGAGAGGCCGATGCCGATCTCCTTCTGCTATCGCCTGGAACAAAGCACGGCCCTCACACCTTGATCGCGGGAGCCACCGGTAGCGGCAAGTCAGTGCTGATGCAGAATATTATCCTTGCCATAGCCGCAACGAATACTCCGGCGGAAGCCCGTATTGTCCTGATTGATCCCAAACAGGGTGTCGACTATTTCGCGTTTGAAGTACTGCCACACCTGTCCGGCGGCTTGATCGACCGGCACGAAACGGCCCTTGAGCGATTGCGCGAGTTGGTGGAGGAAATGGATGCACGGTACGTTAAATTCCGTTTGGCTAGGACTTCCAACCTAGATGCTTTTAACCAGCAGGCGAGCGAATCTGATCGCCTACCTGTGATCTGGGTTATCCACGATGAATTCGCGGAGTGGATGATGGTCGAAGAGTACAAAAATGAAGTAACGAGCATCGTCGGGAGGCTCGGTGTGAAGGCACGAGCTGCCGGAATTCACCTAGTCTTTGCCGCCCAACGACCCGACGCGAACGTCATGCCAATGCAGCTTCGCTCGAACCTCGGGAACCGTTTGATCCTTCGCGTAGACTCCGAAGGAACCTCGGAGATCGGGCTTGGCCAATCTGGTGCCGAGCACCTGCTCGGGCGTGGTCACCTTCTCGCGAAAATTGATGGCGAGCCGAGTGTCACATATGCGCAGGTTCCGTACGCCTCCACGGCTTTCATTCAGGCGATTGTGAGTGCCGCTCGCACCGATCCCCGATGAGCAGCTTTGTGCAGAAAGAACGACCATGCTCGAAAAGTGCGAGCTACGATTCGCGAAAACGCCAGTGATGTGAGAATCGAAATCACAGCGGTCGCCCGCGTACATCGGCGATTGATGTTAAAATACTCGGAACGTCGAGCGGAGTTCAGCTTTGATCCTGCGACCCTTCCTCCCGCATCGGAATGCACAATTGCGCTTAAGCCAGCATTGAGGGCTTTCACGCGATATATGCGTTCGTGAAGGTCGTCTTGGTGTGAGAGGACAAGTACCGGCATCAAGCCCGAGCGGGAAACGCCTTCCACTGGATACCTGGATTACGCTGGCGATCTAATGGTGGCTGGGAGCGATGTCATTTCTGTTGTACTGAACAGTGATGGTGAATTCACTTCTCCGACTTAAGCTCGGATCGCGGCAGACCATCAACCCACTCGGCCACAGCTGACCCAGCTTCTCAAACAGCGACGGGCAGTCCGTACCGCAATGCCCCGTCGTTCCGAATGCCGACCCCGCACTCTTTCGCCTGCGCTACAAGGTCGTGCGGCTCACCAGCTAGTGACCCGATTCTCAGCACAATGCGGGCTCTGGGCTCAGCGCCAGCGGCTGTCCACTCACCCGCCAGTCGGTCCGGACACACATCGCGTAAATCAACGACACACAGTACGAAACGATCCCGATTCTCAGAGGCGGTCCGAGCCTGCGCGGGCGTTAGTCGCACTTCTCCCGTGGTGATGGCCTTCACCTCAAGGAGGTAATCTGCCGGCTTGAAGTGATGGGTTCCGGCGTCGACGGCTGGTGTCGTCCAAGAACAAGTCACAGTCATACCCGCGGTCAATGAACTCCGGATGGAGGCCGCGCCCATGTAAATATCCCTCAATCGACGTTTGGACAGCCAACCCAAACTTTCGATTCTTCTCCTTTTCCGCTTCGCGCTTCTGCTGCACTGCCACGTCTGCCTCGAGTTTTCCGTATTTGCTCGGAACGCTGCCCAAAGCCTGCACGATCTTTGCGAGCTCGCTCTCCACCTGATTACGGTCTACCTCCGAATGGACAGTGCTCATGAGGCGCAGTTCCAGCGCGTTGAAACCGAAGAAGCTACTCAAGAGTTCCGCTGCGGCGTCATTTCCCGACGAGCCATGCGGGGTCAAGCAGCGGGGTCAGATTGCCAGCGTCCGCAATGACAGGCTGAGTGGCCCGCTCCCATCCTTCTCACCGCGCACCGGAACCTAAGCTTTGCTCTTGAGGTCGGCCAGCGTCATCTTGGGACAGATGCGGGAGAGGGGGGCGTGCCCCTGGGCGGCCGAACTAGTCGCCGGCTCGGCTGCACTTCCTCGTTGCAAGAGCATGCGCGGCCGAGCACCGCCTTGACCAATCTCCGTGGTCGTCAACCGCGGAACCCTCCTGTAATTTGAGAGCGAGGGGAGCATCAGACACGCTTGGCACAAAGCCGTAAAATGGATTGGTGGCCGAGTTCCAAACGAGTCAAAATCGCGACGCCTACCCCGTCATCCGCGGGTACCGGTATCAAATCGATCAGACGATCCTTCGTTGGCTTGCCCTCAGGGACGATGAAACGCTGATTCTGGAACGCGGCGAGGATATCGATCGCGTTAATTCCGCCCTTGCAGGTGAGAACGTTGGCGGATTGCTCTTGGAACAGGTCAAGCACCGGAGCCGACCGATCACACTTTTGTCGGCTCCGTGCGTCGAAGCCATGGCGAACGCACTGGATCACCGCGCTGCGAATCCTGAGCTGCGACTCTGTTTTAGGTTTTGCACAAACGCTCGCGCGACAATGGAACGGCCGTCACCCTTCACGCCCCGTCGGTCGGGGATCGAGGCATGGCAGGAACTGCGGGCTCGAGCCGGATCACCCGATACCGGGGTTATTGGCGGGATCCGATCGATCTTGAAGCAGGCGGTAAAACCGACAGGATCCAGCGAGATGGCCTGGTCCCGCTTCGCAAACTTCATGGCGACGGCAAATGACGAAGAATTGCTTGAACTCATCGACACCTTCGAGTGGGGATTGGGCGAAGCGGGATCCAACGAACTGGAAGGTGATATCGTCGAGAAGCTCGTCGCGACCGGACGCGCCGCGACAGCGGATGGCGCACGGGCCGTGTACCGCGTCCTGTTCGTCGCGGTGATTAAATGTCTCTCGCGTGCAGACCTAAAGCGCCTCGAGCGAAGAGACCTACTCGACCAATTTGCAGTAGCGGAACTCTCCGCGCCCGATGCGGCAATCTTGCGCCGGATCGAGGAACACGTGCTTTCACTCGATCAACGAGTCTCGATCGTTGAGGACGCGATAGAGGCGCAGCGCCAACAGATCAATAACTTGGCAGACGTTGGACGAACCGCCCCGACCGGCGACGTCTTCGGCGAGCTGGGTGTCATCGAGACAAAACTCCCTGCAAATGTCGATCGATCAGTTGCGCGTTCAGAAGTCGTTGTTCAAGTTCATAAACTCTTGCTGAAAACCCGTTGGCTCGCACTGTACGGTTCTGTGGGAAGCGGCAAGACTGAACTGGCGAAGCTGGTAGCCTCGTTCGCCCGACCGACGTGCATCGTCTTCGTTGCCCTGAGAGATCGATCGGCTGCTGAGTCCGAACTCGAATTGCTCCGCGCTCTGCAACAGAGGTATCCCAACCCCGATACCACTCGTTCTCAACTGATCAGAGGCTTTGTTCAGAGCTTGAATCAGGACGACCTCCTTGTGATCGATGATCTGCCGCCGCTCATCCCTGGCGACGGGCTAAGCAGACTGCTAGTGGACCTCTGCCGCGCGTGTCGGACCGGACCGGCGCGTATGGTCACTACCAGCCATCACCGACTTCCAGATGGTGTCACCGACCAATTGCAGCCGAGGGATTGCGAGGTGGTACCGATCCCGCCGTTCAACGATGACGAAGTGCGTGAGCTCTTCCATGCGTGGGGTATGCCGCCCTCGGAGATGGACGACAACGCCATCGCGCTCTTGAGTCGTGCGACGAGCGGTCACCCCACGCTCCTCGCGGCAACAGCGCGATATCTCTCCGCCCGCGCCTGGCATCTAACTCAGGAGCAACTCAGCCAGTTGCTGCATCGAGATCATGGAGGGGGCGCTGTCAATGAAGCGCTGCTACGGCTGCTCGCGACAGTTGAAGATCCGATTGACCGGCAGTTCCTTTACCGCCTTTGTCTGATCTTGGGACCGTTTTCGCAGGATTCCGCACTTGTGGTCGCGACCGCGCATGTCTCTCTGCACAGGCCGCGCGAACGACTGGCGAATCTCGCCGGACCTTGGATTCAGTTACAAGGCGAGGGGCAGATGTCGGTGAGCCCACTGATCCGGCCCCTCGCGGCAACCGAACTCCCCCCCACAGAGCAACGCGCAGTCAACATTGCACTCGGCGATGCGATCGTGCGCTCCCATGTCAAAAATGTCTTCGAAGTTGCGGAAGCTGCGACCTACTTCAACCGGGCGGGTACGTACGACCGCGCAGCGACGCTCTTTATCCTCGCGTTTCATGCAGCTCGCAAGCTCCCAGACGAACAACTCCGCTTCCTCCTCTCCATTTCTTGGCCAATCGAAGCGCTACCACAGCAGATCGGCCTGGGTGAGCGCCTTTACCTGCGAAGCTTCCAAATCCAAGCTTGCGAACGGCTAAAAATTCCAGCGGCCCAGCTATTTGCTGAAAGTGACAGCCTGGCTGCGGCGGCGAACAAGAACGACGAATGGGCGGTCCTTGTCTTTGCAGTTCAGACGTTACGGTTTCGGGCAGAACTCGATTTCGCAGCAGCCATTCGCACCCTCCATCGGGTGGCAGAAGTGTTTCCGCGGCTAACGCAGCCAGGCGCACGGTTCGCGGGATTGCCCCAAGACTTGAATGCGACATCACTGCTATGGCACGTGGTAGCCGAGATCAAGTCACCGGAGCAACTTCACTTGTGGCTTGATCCTCTCGAGGCATCTCCGCGAGCGGAACTCGAGGCGACCTTCTCAGTCACTGACGCCAGCTATTACGGTTGTCAACTTGTCGCTGACACGGTTTGGATGAACGAGCACACAAAGCCTGAGGCGACCCGAGACTGGCCCGCGGTGGCCAACGTGCTTGCACGAATGTTTCGTGCAGGTGAGCAGTTCGGGTTAGAGCCGGTGCTCGCTGCGGCGGCTCGAAGCCGCATCGTAGTCCTCGCGGACTACTTGAAGAATCCATCCGCGGCGGAGCGCGTTGCCGAAGAAGCACTGGGGCAAGTGCGAAATCCGGTTTCGGTCTTACTGGTCACCGAGTCGATGGGCAAGCAGTTTGTCTTCTCAAAAGAATACCGAAAGGCTGTGGAGTGGCTGACGCGCGCGACCAAGATCGACACGAAGCGAATGCCGCACATCCGTGCCGACGCGCATATCTACCTCGCTACCGCCATCGCCGAGGCTGCTTCGGACGGTGGCGACGTCCAGACGCCGTTGCGCCTGACCGAGCAAGCCGCCACCATCGCTCGCGAGGCGAGGCGCATCGTCCCGCTGAAGCGCGTTGCGGTTGCCGGCGAACTTGCAGTGGCGCGGTGGCTTGCGGGTGACCTGCCGAGCAGCTACGAGGCCTTCGATGACGCTATCACTTCCCTGGTTGCATGTGAGGACGACACAGCAGACTGGAAGTCGATGTTCATGATGCTGGCTCATGCGGGCGGCTACCTCTCCCACGTAGCCTGGGACGCGCGGGGCCCATTGGAGACAAGCGACGGCGGTGAGTACGAATCGCCGTATCGCATGATGTTCCTGACGGCTTATCGGGAGGATCGTGCCGCGCTGTTCAATGACGAACGAGTCGCGATGCTGCCTTCTCTGATGTGCTTATTCGCTGAGGCGGTGGCCAACGATGATCGGGCGGCCCATTGGGCGTTGTACGGCATCGACGATGCTCGCTCGCGCCGGAACATGGCCGGCATCGCCTCACTGGGTTGGCAGCTGGTGCCGCACTTGTTGCGTGAGCAGCGATTCGTCGACGCGGTAGACGTCTCACGCGAGACGGCCACTGCGGGCGTGGCGCTCCTCCTGTTGCGCGAACGCGGCGTGCTTGGCTCTACCGCCGAATTCGATGCTGCGGCAGTCGTCCACGAAGCAGGGAAGGAGCGCCAACAGGAGGTGGACCGGATGTCGCTGAACTTCGGAATGATCCCGCTAACGTTTGGCTTGGCACTGCTTCAGACGACGGATGCCACCTCCGCTCGCGAACATGCCGAGCATGTCATAACCCTCTGCCGCAACATTGCGCTGGACGCCGAGGACAGTGCGGCATGGAACAGGCTCGTCGACGTGCTGAACGCGGGGCACGTCAGGCCTATCCCCGTTGAGGAGTTGAACCAATTGGCGAACGATGCCGGGCGCGCGAATCAGCACGCTGCGTACGTCGCCGGCTACCTTGGGATGTCGATTTTACCCAATACAGCCCTCCAGACAGCCGCCGTCGCACATGCGATTGTGATGCCAACTGTCGAACGGATCTTGTCGACCAGAAGCTCTCTCTACCGTCTTAGCGTGCTCCCCTTCATGGTGAATTATTGGCGGCGCGCCGTTGAGGTTCAGCCGTTCCGTTTCAGTGCTCCGCGATTTGTAGCGGAGGCATTGACTGCAGGTGCCCTCCAGGCACCAAGAGAAGTGGCGAAAACCACGGTTCGGATCGTGCTTCAAGCGTTGGGTGCCAGCCTTCCGCCCGAGGCGTCGGACGCGCGGCAGTGGCTGGCTGTTACAACTCATGCGTAGGTGTTGGCGGCATTGGTTGATCTGGAGTCAACGTTTCTTGAGGGAGTCTGATTGAGACTCCGAGTCGCATTGTTCGTGTGCTTCAATTTCTGCTCAAACTTCACTCACTGCCGCATGTGCTTGAACCCGGACACGGTCCATTCTACTCGGTGCGTCGAACTTTTGTCGGCCATCCTGACTTGGAGAGAGCCTAAGATGGACGAGATAGCGACTCCGAACCATGACAAAGCAAAACAGCTGTGCGCATGACCACGTTATGTGCGTCAACCACTACGAGTGGATTCGAAAATATCGCTGTGCGGACTGCCGCGGCGTCATGATGTGCGCGTGCGACGAGGATTTTGGGCGCCGGTGCCTGCCGCACCAGATCGAGCGCGTTCATCCTTACGCAAATCACCGATCATCAGCCGTCACGCTCGGATTCGTTCCCCGCGTATGCAACACCTGTCGCGGCCTGCCGGAGGAAGCACATCCGATGGCGGCTTCATACGGCCGTTCAAATAAGGTGGCGCGGTTTTATTGGCGTGAGATCCAGCGCACGGTGCTTGACCGCTTCGACAGGGGGGCACGGGATCAAGGGCTCGACGGCTGGCTCGCTGCAAGTGCAGCGCACGCGAACGTGCGCCGAGACCTCGAGCGGCAGGTGATGGAAGAAGTGAAGACGGCACACGAGCGTTCGCCGAAGTACGACCTGAGGGAGGACTCGCAGGACGACGTGATCCGCCGGCACGGCATCGAGATTGTCCCACTTCGTGGGCAGCACGTTCGTAACGCCGACGGCGGTCTGGGGATCATGGACGCGGCGGGAACTTGCGGGCCAGAGGAGTTCGCAGCGCGGCACTTCCGCCGCCTCGGTTACCAGACCCTGCCCTTGGAAAGTCGACCGTTCCACGTGCTGTTCGGCGTATTCCTCTGGATGCTAATCCAGGATCCCGAGGATCCGCTAGACCAGGCGATCAGCTTCGGCGAACGAGCGGCGTTTGAGCGCGGCGAGCCGGCAGAAATGATCTGGACGAGCCTTCCCGAGGACTTCGGCACTTCGGATTACGCGGCGCGCCGATCCGCCGCCGTTGAAGAACACTTCCGGTTCCTGGAATCCGGCAAGGATCAACTGCCGGGCACATTCGATTACTGGATCGGACCGAGTGAGAAGCTGCGGCAGTACCTCTGGGCGTACCGCGAGGGCGACGTATCGCGGGCGCGAGAGGTACTGCATGTGCTTCCTCCAGCCGTGACGCTTACGGTGCTACGCCACCTTGTGGATGACTACTGGGACCGGTACCTGGGCTGGCCCGACCTGCTCTGCTACCGAGAGAATGAATTCTTTTTTGCAGAAGTGAAGTCGTCCAAAGATAAGCTGGGCCAAAATCAAAAAGAGTGGATAGCACAGAATTCGATTGGGCCCCGACTTCCGTTCAAGCTCGTCAAGATTCACCGTGAGCCCACGCTTAGCACGTAGGGCTGAGCACCAGTATGGGATCACGTCGGCTCACCGACCTGTTCGCCATTCCATACTGCTGCTGGTGGCCTTCGACCGTCCGTCGCCAGATCAGCATCCTGGTCATATCGCTTTGGCAAGCGTCCTACTGGTTGTCTTAACGACACTTCAAGCTGCCAAAGTTTAGAACACCTGCCAACGCTCTCACCGATTTAGGACGCTACCCATTCCATGAGGCCAGAATCTCCCGAAGCCGTGCCGCGTGGGAGACAATGTGGGATTTGATCGTCGACGTGCCGAGCAAGCTCTCGATGGACTCTAACTTACACGCCTGGTACTTCGACATGATCCAAACGAACTCGGTCGTGTAATCGGCGGTCAATTTCATCAGGGATCGTCGCGCAGAATTGATCTCGGACCTTTCCGCGGGCATCCACTTGGCGCCGTGCTTCACCAGCAGATGTATCGCCTTGAGGTTGTCGCGCGCGTCCGGCGTGTCGAGCTTTCGAGCCGAGGCGGCATCACGGTTCCACGGATTCGGATCGTAGTAGTACGTCCAGCTCATGCTCTCCAGGAAACTGCCGATCAGGGAACATCCGCCGTCTTTACAGTCGTTGGGGTTAAGGCCCTGTTCCAACAGCCGCTTTAGGATGTTGACCCCTCCGCGCTTGTTCAGGTAGCGCACGAAGTCCATTCGCTCAGCGCTTTTCAACCGCGCGCGGATCGGCTTGAGTTCGAAGATCTCCAGGTGATCGTATAGGGCCGCGAACCCCATCGCGGAGAGTCCACCGTCATCGTCATCATTCGCGTCGTCGTTATTGTCGTTGTGGTCGCCGCGGTTAGGCAGTTCCTCACCGGGGTTCTCCGTACCCGGTTTGAGCGGGTCGGCACCGGCCCATAGCAGGAGCGAGACCCATTTAAGGTTCCCTTCCTTGCAGTGGTGGCGAAGCGCAATGTTGGCCTGCTCCTGCAGCTCGGGCACGCGCTCGCGGCATGTCTTGAACGGCCGGAGCGCGGTGCGAATGCGCTCGCAGAGCGCCCGCGCAAACGGGTGGCCACGCTGGATCTCTGCCCCGCGCTCGATGAAGTACTCCATGATGTGTGGGTCCCACGTCGCGAAGACTTCATTCATATCAATACTTTTGGGATTAAAGCCGTGTTCGACCAGCAGTTGCACGATGTCGAACCGTCGCGCCCGCAGGGCACGGTTCATCGGCGAATCGTATCCGCGCGGTTCCTGAACCGCCCCGCCTTGGAGCAGCACCTGCACGAGGCTGTGAAACCCGCGCTCGATGGCGAACTCCAGCGGCGACTTCGTTCGCGTGCCTTTCGCAGGGATCGGCGGTGCGTTCACCGGCTTGCCTTGCTCGATCCACTCCTGGACTTCGAACAATCGCCCGGCCTTGCAAAGCTCGATCAGCGGCGCGATCGACGCCTTGTCCGGGGCGCGTCTTGGCTCGGAAGAGCTGTCCATCGTGAATCTCACCATGGTTGCCGGTAGCCGGGGCGCGGATCCTCCTTCTCCTCGAGATCCTCGTCGAGAATGGACGGTGGGCTGACACACAGCGGGTCGAGCCGCTCAGCTTGCCGTGTCGCCCACTGGATCCACTCGGCGATCTTGCTGCCGGGTTCGATCGGGCCTGAGGCGGCGTGGGAGTTGCGCACTGCCTCGATCAGTTCGCGCACCAATTTGCTCTTGCGCCAGTTCTCCGCCTGTGTCAGCAGCGTCTGTAACTGCGCCTTCTCCGCCTTGTACAGCTTTCGCCGCTCCGCGAGTTGACGTGCTTCCTCCTGGCGGCGCAGTTCCTGCTGCCGCCGCACTTCCGCTTGCCGTTGCTGTTCTTCGTGATGCTCCTTGAGCCGAGCGGCCATCTCGACAAGCCCGGCGACGAAGCTGTCAAGCCGGTGTTCGAGGCGATGCTTCTCCGTATCACGCCATGTATGGCGGACACCGCTGGTCCAGTACGTCCCGCCGTCGTTGATCTTCAACGTGAAACGGCCGGAAGCCACCGTTTGCTCTTTGACGCGGCTGTGGCCGAACGAGTACGCGCCATCCAAGTCAACTTCATCGTCGTTGCATGGTTCCCGCTTGGTCTCCAATTGCTCGGTGATGCTGAAGCGCAGAACCTGGCCGAGAATAGTCACCGCCGGTCCCGCTTCCACCGTGTAACCCCGCTGCTCCAGTGTCTTGAGCAGCGCGTCCATAATGAGCAAGGCCCGGCGGAAGCTCCCCTTTGAAGTTGTGACGTCGAGTGACCGTTGCGCGGGGGCGATGATCAGGCCGTGACCGCTCGTGCGCGCGCTCTGCAATTCCTGGTTCGTGCGGCTCACCAGCTCGTGCGCTCCGCGAAGGGTATCGGCCACGACAATTTTGGCTTCGTCTGGTTGCTGCTCCGCCATCTTTCGAACCGCCTCCCTCCGCAGCACCGCCGAAGTGATTGCCGGATCAGACGGATCGTGCAGCTCGATGACCGTCGCATCAGCGGACTTCGGCAGCGGAACTTGGGCAGGCTCCTGTCCGTGCTGCTTCTTGGCCCAATAACCGCGGGGCGGGCAAGGAATATCATGCTTCCGGCAGATCTTGGCGAGGCCGACATCAGACATACTGAAGGTCGCTGCCAAGCGGCTCATCGGCTCCTTCCACACGAGTTGGTAAAGCTCTGATCGTGTGACGACTTTGGCAGATTTCACCGGCCGCTCCTCCATCCCGAGGGTGTTGACCTGCAAGAGAGCACATCTGTGACGAGGACTGACACAAGGTCAAGGCCGCAACCCCTCAAAGTCGCGATGTATCTGGCGCCGCCAATGCCGCACGCGCCCCCCTCTCGATATGAACGGGGAATGCATGAACGCGGTCTGAATGAGCACCCATTTCGGGCCTGCATGCAAACGTGGCTCACAACCGGCAAGGCAATCGTCGCCCGACCGAGTTCACGCGCGATCCGGTGTCGCGTGTTCTCTCCCCGAAGTTCTACTGATCACAGGTTCTTGTCGGAGCGATGGTTAACCGCACGCACGAGGTCGGCAATCCCTAGGGTAAGAGAGCGGCCCGTGTTGTACCGCTTGCGGCTTCGTGCGCGTTGATGCGGTGAGTTGCGAACCATCGGCGCTCGCCACGGTGGCTGATTCACACGACACTACAGTGACGCCGACCGCCCCACGACCGCCTGGGCGGAACAAGGCGGCCGCATAATTGCGTAGCGTTTGGATGATTCAGGTACGCACGCCGAAGGGCGGCCTGCAATGGAGCTGAGCGCAGTAAGAGGTGAACGTGATCTAAGCCGCTGTTTGATCGCCGCGCAACGCCGCAATTAATGCGTCTGCGCTGAGACGTGGAGACCCGTCGGCGTTCCGCTCCGCTTGAGCAATAAGCTCGACGATGCCGCGGTTGGTGGGTGCGGAAATGCCGTGGTGTTCGGCGAGCGCGACGATTTCTCCGTTGAGATACTGGATTTCCGTCGGGCGCTTACGCTCCAGATCTTCCCACATCGACGACCTCGCGGTGGGATCGATCTGTAAAACTGCGCCCGCAAGCCGGGTGAAGAGCCAATCCGGCAGGGAGAGGAGCAACGGAAGGAGTCGCGGCGACAATCGAGAGGTTTTTGCCGGCCTGATTCCCGCGCGGCGCGTGGCCAAGAGTCCCTCGCGGATACTTCGCGCCAGCACGAGGCGATAGCCGCGCTGGCTCAATTCTTCGCGCAGTGGAATGCCCGCCAGCGCATTGATGGCGTTGTTGAGGTTCATGAGCAATTTGCCCCACAGCACCGCGTCGATCTGCTGGGTGAGATGAATAGCCATCGCGGCCGTCTGGAATTCGCTGCACAGGCGCGCGTCGCATTGCGGCCGCGATTCCAGCACGATCGTGCCTTCCGATGCGCAATGGAAATGCCCCGCCGACGGCTTGGTGACGTTGAACGGAACCATTCCGCACAGAACGCAGCTGGAAAGCTGACGGCGGAGCGTCTCGCCGTTTTTCACGCCGTTCTGGAAGCTGACCACGACGGACGGTTTGCCGTGGACCGCAATCTGGGAGGCGGCGTCGGCGGTGTCCTTGCTCTTCACGGTCACCAGAACGATGTCGGCATCCGCAAGCGCCGAGGGATCGGTCGACACGTGGACGCGGTCGGATGGGATGATCCACTCGCCGCCTTGCCAATCGGTGATTTTCAACGGCGCCTGGCGCAGCTCATTGGCGAGCGATTCGCGACCCATGAGTCGGACATCGCTTCCGCCCGCCAGCAATCGTCCACCGAGGTAACAGCCGATGAGCCCTGCGCCCAGCACTGCGATGCGCGGCCGACCGAAGGTCGCGTGCATCTCCGTCCGTGCCTGTGGCTCTGTTGGCGATGTCATGCGCCGTGCCAATGCCGTTGGTGGTGTCGATGCGTGTCGCCATACCCACTGTTGAATAAGAAGTCGTAATACTCCGTGTCGAGGTGGTGGGCCTGTAGCCACACGCCGGGAACGTAAATCGCATCATGATGCGCTGGGAAGCGGCCGTGTGTGTCGTAAATATAATTGCAGATATCCTTGACGCACCGGATCGTTTCCGTCGTGAATTTCGGAACCGTCTTTACATACTGATCGCCAAACGTACCCTTATAGATGCGCGCGAAATAGGCGCGATCGCTGTAAGTGCCCGACGCGCCGTACTTCATCTCGACCAGCGCATCGACGGCCTCCGACATGTTGCGATGGTTGGGAGGGCACATGCAGCGGATCAAGTCGCGAAAACCGACGGGGTTGGCGCGAACTTTCGGCAGGAACGTCCCCCATCGCAGGATATCAAACAATCCGAAACGCGGAACGGCGTACGTCACGCCAAGCCCTTTACCGTTGAGCCGATCCTTGAACATGGGATGCCCGAGCATGAAGGGCGGCGCCATGGTGGCGTGAATCCACCCACCGAGGCCCATCGCCTCGGTGACGAGCATCGCATTCTGAAGTAGCAGCAACGCTTCGGTCTCCGACCGGAAGGTCCCGATCAGCCCGAGCGTCAGCTTGATCTCCTTGTTAAGGAATCCTTTCCTGGCCCACTTTCGCACGCCGGCAGGAAGGTAGAAATTCCGGTCGTCGATGATATACGGCCGATGGCCCGGCTCCTCGGTGACGAGGTACATCAGGCCGTTGATGTACTGGCG
>JAXDOO010000457.1:0-5781 GCA_034668865.1 Alphaproteobacteria bacterium | reverse complement strand
AACCGGTGAGATGCCGCTTTATCCGCGAACGCATCGAGCGGCCGTTTGGCCCGGCGGAGTATCGCGAGCGCCGCGTCTGTGATGACGATGCCAACGTGTATGTGAATGAGGGTGGTTGCACGGTCCGGCGCGAGCGCGTGGTGCGACCCGATGGTTCGGTCGTTCGCCGTACGGTCAGGCGCTGCGACGACGATTGACGCTCCGGCGCGTTCCTAACGTGATCGGCGTCGGCAGAGGAACCGGTGATCGAGGGACGTTATGGTTTGGTTGGACGGATCGGTCGCCGATGAACTTCGTCTCGCGGCGGTCGCAGACATCGCGCAGGCGTTCGAGAGCCAGGTAATCGGGGCGCCCACAGATGCCTAGTCGGCGTGCACGTATGTGGCATTTTCTCAACGAACCCGATGCGCGCCGATCGTACCTCGCGGATAGGCCGCGACTTGTATGCGCCCGGGTGGAGCGCCTGCGGGTATTGAAGGTCACGATCGGTCGCTGATCTCGGCGTTTGCCAGCTTGGTTGGCGACGCTGAGCGGCGCCGCCTGCAGCGCGGGCGAGAGCGGCCGCCGCAACGCCAGCGGAATGCGGCTCCATAGCCGGCGCCCCGACGCGAGCCGAGACGGTGCGAATTGCCCGCCTTGTGGATTTTCCAGCCGCTGAAGGATCGCATCGAGGAGAAAGGTCGCGTCGTCTTGCGGCCCTATGCCGTGGCTGCACCACACGACGACGGTGACGTCCTGCTCGACCCGGCTCGCCAGCGCGCCATGCCTTGATCAATGGCGCGATAAACGTCGAGCCCATCGGTCATCATCTGAAACTCTGTGCGGATTGGATGGCGAAAAACGTAGGCGTGCTGCCGGCACGAACGAGATGCAAGCAGTCGCGTTCGGTGTCGAAGGGCGAGTCTCAATCGAGCTAAGCGCGCTGTTCCGCAGCCGACGTTGACGCCGTCGGGTGCATACGGACCGCTCGCGCTGCGGAATTTAGGAGAGCGGGCCCATCTAATTTGTTGACAGCATGTGGCACGCGAAGCAGCGGTCCAAAAGACCAGCGTTCGCTATCGCTTTGATTAGTAAATCGTAAGTGGTTGCGGGGGTAGGATTTGAACCTACGACCTTCAGGTTCTGACCCTGACGAGCCGGACTGCCCTATCGCGCCACTGTCATTTGCGACTTATACAGCCGTCGAATGACCTGGCCGGTCGCCTGCTCGCCACACCTGACGACGCAAAATGAAGACCGGAACTCCGGCGGCGGCAGCGAGGAAGGTTCACGAGGCCGCACGGCAGCAATTCAGTCGCCGCCGCCACAGGTGCTCCGCAACTGCCGTTGGCCGCCGCTATTCAGCAGCCTGCCGCGCCGCAGCGCGCGACGACCGGAGCAACATCCAATGCGATGACCGTTACCAAAACAGCCGCGACAGTGGCCATGTACCATACGCGAAGCATAGGCTTGCCCTCATCGACCTATAGAGGCGATATCTTATACCACATATCGCTGGTCACTGCAACGCCTTGGAATCGCGCCAAACCCGCTGTGCCAATTCGGCAACGAACTTTGTCTTCTCTGGATCTGAAACCTTCTTGGCAAGGTATTCCGCTACTTTGTTATTGGTCCACCGCAAATTCTTCGCGCTAGCCTCGCTCGGCACACTCTCGATCTCCCGATACGCCGGCTCTTTCTTGATTGTAGTGATGTCCGCCTGCGGATCGGCGACGACCCTGCCGATTAGACGTAAATAGGCGGCCAGCAAGCGCGAATCCGGAAGCCACCTGAGGAAGCTCGAGGCGTCTTGTCCGCGCCTTTCCACCGCAGCGTAGTCGCCAAGCAATAGATAGCACTCCAGAAGAGTCAGCCAGCTCGCTTCGGCCATCTTAAGAGTCGACTTGTCGGACGGCAGCCGAACCATCCGCTCGAACAGCGTCGCGGCATCGCGCAAGTCTCCAAGTTCGTACGCGGACAACCCTGCGAGGTAGAACAAATGGCCGCTTTCACGGTAGGAAGACGCAAGCCCGAAATCTTCCCGTGCCGCAATGAACTGATTGGCAACCAACGCCTTGCGACCGAGCCTCTCATAGGCGTCGGCAAGCAGGCTTCTGGCTTCCCCATCTCTCGGGTTGGCGAGCAACGCCTTGGAGAGCCATGGTATGGCGTCTGCCTCTTGCTCCGACAAGCTTAGAAACCAGCCAAGCAAGCGTAGCGATTCACTGTCGCGCTCGAGATCCGCTTGCTGCTGCAACTCCGCGACCGCCTCCTTCTTTTGCCCGCCAAGATACATCGCGATTGCCAGCCCGCGCCCGGCGCGCCTCACACCTGATTCGTCTTGGGCCTCCCGATGCAGCTCCTTTGCCGCCAGGAAGTATTTCGTGCGTTCGGCAGGCTCCTTGGTGAATTCTCCAAGTCCCTCATTCAGCTCCGCGCGCGCGCTGAGCGGCAATGATTTCTCTCCGTCTTTCGCCTTAAGGAAATGCTGCAACGCCAACTCGGTTTCCTGCTTGGTCTGAAATACTCTTGCCAAGATCCAATGGGCCCGGCTGTCCTGTCGGTTCCTCGAAAGCTCGGCGTAAGCCGCAATCGCGGCGCGCTCATCGACTGTACCGCGTCCTAGGCTCGAGACGATCGATTCGAGATCAGTTGCGGCGACAACGTCCGGTTCGGGGAAACTGCCGTCCCTTCGCGTCACGGCAACAAGGAAGGCACGGACCTGGACGGCAAACTCCATCGGCAGCTTCGTGATCAACGAAGAAGGGGGAGAAGAGAACGCGTAGGTGACCGGCGCAAGCGCAACGCTGTAGGACTGTGCAACAAGCCGTACAGAAGGCCGCAACTCCATCGACATCAGGTCTCGCAGCGTGATCTCCCCAGTGACCACCGCAGCCACTTCGCGGTCCTTCTCTGGCGCTGACGGTTCGCAGGACGAGGGCTGTCCAGCCGAAGGCCTTACCGAGAATTTTTTGTCAGCGGCGAGGGCTTGCAGGACATATCGGCGCATCAACTCCGAAAAGACGTCCGCGCTTGATCGGATGATGAGTGGCAGAGTGTCGGTCCATGCGAAGCAGGTCACCTCCACGAAGCGACCGCGCAGGTCCGGCCAGTGCCTTTCCCGCAGGTACGAGCTCAATTCCCGCGTAAAATGCTCGGCGATCTTGAGAAGGGATTGCGCATCGCCGGTGGAGGGAGCAAACGGGCGCGAAATTTCTCCGCTCTGTACATTGAGCAGGTACGGCTCTACGTTGATGAGAGCCCCTTCCTTCGAAATCCTGCCGCCGAACAGGTATTCGCAGTTGTTCGCCTTCAAGGCGGCCAGTAGAGCTTGACCGTGCGGGTCAACCGCCCTGCCTTGTGTGGACTGCGTGGCCGTAACGCTGATGTTAAATGCGTTGTCGATCAGGTCCGGAAGATCTCTGAATCGCTGCAGATCGATGGAGTCACTTTTCGAACCAAATACCGAAACCTCCGGCTGCTGCAACAGTCCCCACTCCAAATTGTTGACGAACACCTGATTGAGAGTGTGGCGCAGGTTCGGCTCAAACTCGCCAAAAAGAGAGAACCGCCCGAGCAGAACACGAGGCTTTGCGTCGGATATCTCACGGCACAGCCGCTTGACCGCCGGGCCTGAGGGGGTGACGGTCTGCGCGATCGATTCACCGGCGGACAGACATCCGCCAAATCCGAAGAGCAAGGCGCAAGCGGCCATTGCCGGCGTGCGCCCGCGGGTGCGGCGCAGCGTCAACATCTCCAATCCTCATGGAGCGGAGTTGCGGCCCCAGCCTTGAAACCGTGGCCACGGATATATTCGACAAGCTTATTCATTGGACCCATCTGTAGCAGGCCTCCAGGTGCTACACAAAAATCGTCGAGGGACTCACCCGAACCTGTCGGATCGCTCGCAAGCGCAACATACTCTTTGCGCTTCTCGGCCACGCGATTATCAATCTGTATGCTAGGCCGCACTTTGGTGTCGGTTACGCCCCAAGTGAGCCAACCGGTTATCAAGAAGTCCGCATCTTCATAGCGATAGTTCGGATTTGCCGTGTAGCGGCGCTCCTTGTCGGCGCAAATCTCCTCCGCCTGGGGACGTCCCAAAAATGGCACGGTTGGATGCCAACCCGCGATCCGCAGCTTCGCGGACAAAAGGGTCATGACGTCCATATTGACGCCGTCCCATGTGGTGTTACGGAGCAGGTTCTCAATACATTGGATAAAATAGCCATGACTACTGCGCATCTCAGGAAACACATGCTTTATTATTTTTATTAGGTCTTCGACGAATTTTTCGCCTGCGTTCTCCCAGTCCTTTTCCTCGGCGCCATCAGTGCCGCTCTTTTTCCGTTTGAGCGCGGTTTCTTCATATCTTGGATTGTCCGGTTGGCTCTCGCCGATCTTGGGAATGAAAATGAGGTACCTTGCTTCTCCTGTCTTTTCCTTCAGCCATCCGTCAAGCGCGCGATTCTCATCGGTCGAGAACATGCCGATGTGCCACTTGACCTCCAACGCCAGCACACCCCCCTCTCTGGTCACCCGCGGCTCTGCGAGCAGATAGTGCGTGAAGTTGAGCTGCTCGAGTTTCTTTCGGTCCTCCGGTCCCTTCCATCCGGCGACGTCGCCGAGCCGAGACGCGCTTCTCACCGCCGACGGCAGTCGCTGTTGGATGTTCGAGAGAAGATTCTGCAGCACGATGAACGCTCGCACCTGGTCATCCTTGTTATCAAGCTGCTCATGCGTCACTCCGATAAACAATCTGACCTCTTCGCTTGCCCCGGCGTAACTGCGCTCGACATGCGCTGTCGCCAGCAGCGCGGCACATAATCCGGCAGCCCGTGCGAAAAGCCGCATCAGCATCCTCCAGAAATTGTCGCCGCCGCGCGATCGGAGGGCAGCCTAAACTGTGTTTCTTGCGTCAATCGGTATGGCCGCCGTGCCATTGAAGCCCCTGACTATCGACCACCGGCCGCGCATGCCTGCTCAATGGCTTTGCGCGCGTCTTTGTCGTCGATTTTGCGCAAGTAGCCGGACAGCTCGGTCTCCGCCCAACCTTCGTTTGCGCCGGCTAGGTTCGACACGTCACAGGCCACAGGAACCTCAACGACCATCGTATTCAAAGCGTCTTGGCGGGTGTAACGCAGCATTCCAACCCAGCCATGACGCACATTATCTCGGTGAGAAACGAACCCTGTGATGGCGTATCCGGGCCTCTTAGAGCTGACGTCGTAGCTTACAAACGCATTCCTCTGCTTAAGGTCGGGCCCGCAACGGACCCCTTCGCGGTAAGTAAAGGGCTCGCGTTGGCTACGGAGTTCCTCCAACTTCTCACTACCGCATCGACGGGCGGCTTCAGCGGCGGCCGCCGGTCTAGATGGGGAAGTCCTGTGCTGTGGGATTGGCGGCAGATGCTTTTCCAGCGACGTTCGTATCCCCCAGATCGGGGTCATATGCGGAAAGCCCGCGGCGATTCGCGCCCCGGCCTGATGAATTCCCACGACCACCCCATCGGGGCTGAGATAAGGACCGCCGCTCATTCCCTCGGCGGTCAGGGCATCCGTCTCGATCATACCGTCGGGGCCCGTGGTACGGGTCACTTTGCCTGAACGATTCGTTGTGCGATCGCCTCCCAACGGGAAGCCAGCGGGCGTCACAACGTCATCCACGGCAAGGTTCTCCGCGACGAGTTCAAGAGTTGGATATGTGTCGTCGCGTGGGTACAGCTCGACGAGTGAGATCTCGGACCCTAAATGATAAGCGCAGCGTGGCTTCAGATCTGCTCCACCGCGATTTCCTTGAAAC
>JAXDOO010000456.1:0-5239 GCA_034668865.1 Alphaproteobacteria bacterium | reverse complement strand
TCGAATTCGGTCCCCGCAGCCTGTTCGCGCCGCCTTTCAACTGCAAATACCGCATCTTCAACGGCTCGGGACAGAAGCCCGCGCGGCTTGCTTCCGGCAACGACCTGCGGATCATGATGAACATTCTCAACAACGAGAAGTTCTTCTTCGACAATCCCTACCCCTTCCCCGAGCGCAACACCAAGGCGAGCTTCTACGCCGGCGAAGGCGAGATGACCTCGATCCGCCCCGGCCGCCATCTGTGGGAAACCAATTTCGTACCCGACCTCGGCGCCTTTGAGCTGAAGGCCTGGGAAGCGCGCGGTGCCGGCTCGTCCAATATCCAGTTTCTGTTGAGCGAAAGCTCGATCGGGGCGCATGTCTCCGAAATGCCGGTCGGCACCTACAAGAAGGGCCATCGCCACGGGCCGGGCCTGCATGTGCTGTTTGTCCACGGCAGCGGCTATAGCCTGCTCTGGTATCACGGCGAGCGCGATTACAAGCGCGTCGAGTGGAAGCACGGCGTGGTGTTCGCGCCGCCGGACGAGATGTTCCATCAGCATTTCGACACCAGCCAAAAGCCCGCGCGCTATCTGGCGCTCGGCTTCGGCAGCAAGCGCTATCCTATCGTGCTGGAACGCCGTATCGGCTCGGAAGGCCGCCGCAGCGATGTCAGCCTGAAGGAAGGCGGCGCGCAGGTGGAATATGCCGATCAGGATCCGCGCATCCACGCCATCTGGCTGGAGGAAATCCGCAAGACCGGCGTGCAGTCGCAGATGGGCACATATATCGACGAGTCGATCTATTCCCGCACCGCGGCCGAATAAACGCGCCACGACCGAAGACTGTTATAGGGATCGTGAATGTCCAAGCAACGCTGCCGCCGCTGCGCGAAGCCGCCGAGTAAGCAGGGATAACGATTGATGGACGCCAAGGTCGAAACCAAGCCCAACCTGCAGGACCTGCGTACGCATCTGGAGAATCTGCAGAAGCACGACAAGCTCACGCGCATTTCCGTGCCGATCAACAAGGATACGGAGCTGATGCCGCTGGTGCGCTGGCAGTTCCGCGGCCTGGCGCAGGATCAGCGCAAGGGCTTCCTGTTCGAGAACGTCACCAACGCACGCGGCGAGAAATTAAGCGGCAGCGTGGCGGTCAGCATCTATGCCGGTTCGCCGGAAATCTATGCCATCGGCATGGGCTGCGAGGTGAAAGATATCCGCAAGAACTGGCAGGCCGCGCAGGCCACGCCGCTGAAGCCGGTGGTCGTCGACTACGGCACCGTGCAGGACGAAGTCCACATCGGCGACAACCTGCTGGAGCACGGCGGGCTGGAGGAATTCCCGATTCCGAATTCGACGCCCGGCTTTGACGTCGGCCCCTACACCACCGCGTCCAACTGGGTCACCAAGGATCCAGAGATCGGCTGGATGAACGTCGGCAACTATCGCGGCCAGGTGAAAGGCCCCACCAAGATGGGAGTCTTCATCGGCCCGCGCAAACACGCCTGGAAGCATTGGGACATCATGCGCCAGCGCGGCGAGAAATACGTCGAGGCCGCGCTCGTGATCGGTGGCCCGCCGGTGCTGACGTATCTTTCCGGCTCCCGCACGCCCTATGGCGTGGAAGAATATGCCGTCGCCGGCGCGCTGATCGGCGAGCCGCTCGAACTGGTCAAATGCAAAACCGTCGATTTGCTGGTACCCGCGCATGCGGAGCTGGTGATCGAAGGCCGCATTTCCACTGAATATCTCGAGCCGGAAGCGCCGTTCGGCGAGTTCACCGGCTATATGGGCGAGCGCGTCTATAACGCGGTATTCGAGACCACCGCCATCACACACCGCAAAAATCCGATCTTCACCGCCATCATCAGCCAGATGCCGCCAAGCGAAAGCAGCATGCTGAAGAAGATGGGGCAGGATAACAGCTACCTTTATTTCCTGCGCAACCACTGCGGCCTGCCGGACGTAGCCGACATCAGCTTCCACGAGATCGCGCTGGAAAGCTGGGCCGTGGTGCAGCTCAAGCGCTGCAATCCGTCGATGGTCTGGCAGACGCTCTATGCCATCGCCGGCCGCAACGCATCGTCGGGCAAATACGTCATTGCGGTGGATGAGGACATCGATATCAACGACATGGAATCGGTGATCTGGGCCATGAGCTATCGTACGCAACCGGACCGCGACACCAAGATCCTCGGCAATCGCGCCATCGGGCTCGATCCTTCCGGCCTGCCGCCGCAGGCGGAAATCCGCAACATGACCCAGCAGGCGAATTTCGGCTCGATGATGCTGATAGACGCCACGCGCAAATGGAAATATCCGCCGGTGTCGCTGCCGGCCAAGCCCTACATGGAACGCGCCAGGGAGATCTGGGAGCAGCTGCAGTTGCCCAAGCTCACCCCCCGCGTACCATGGCATGGCTACGAGCTCGGCGACTGGTCCGACCGCGACCGCGAGGAAGCGGAATGGGCGGTGAAGGGTGAATATCATAAGACCGGTGAGCGCGCCGCGAAAGAACGCAAGCCCGCGGGCAAATAGCCGCGACGAATTTACGAGGCAAGAGCATGGACGACCGCACACAGGCGAAGACGAGCCTGCAGGATCTGCGCACGCATTTGGAAAAGCTCGACCAGCAGAAACTGCTGCGGCGCGTCACCATCCCGATCAACAAGGACACGGAGCTGATGCCGCTGGTGCGCTGGCAGTTTCGCGGGTTGAAGGAAGAGCAGCGTACCGGTTTCCTGTTCGAGAACGTCACCAATGCACGCGGCGAGAGTCTGAAGGGCGGCGTAGCCGTCGGCATCTATGCCGGTTCGACCGAAATTTATTCGCTCGGCCTCGGCTGCAAGGTCTCTGAAATCAAAGACCGCTGGCAGAAGGCGCAGGCCAAACCGACGCCGCCGAAGCTGGTCGAGCACGGTTCGGTGCAGGAAGAAGTGCATATCGGCGAGAACCTGCTGGAGCATGGCGGCATCGAGGAATTCCCAATCCCGATCTCGACGCCCGGCTTCGACATCGGCCCCTACACCACCGCTTCAAACTGGGTGACCAAGGATCCGGAGAGCGGCTGGATCAACGTCGGCAATTATCGCGGTCAGGTGAAAGCCGCCGACCGCATGGGCATGTTCATCTCACCGCGCAATCATGGCTGGAAGCACTGGGACATGTGCCGCAAGATGGGCAAGCCGCTCGAGGCCGCACTGGTGATCGGCGGCCCGCCGGTGCTCACGCATCTTTCCGGCTCGCGGATTCCCTATGGCGTGGAAGAATATGCGGTGGCCGGCAGCCTGATCGGCGAGCCGCTGGAAGTGGTCAAGTGCCAGACCCTCGACCTCACGGTGCCCGCGCATGCCGAGCTGGTGATCGAAGGCCATATCTCGACCGAATACGTCGAGCCGGAAGCGCCCTTTGGCGAATACACCGGTTACATGGGCGGGCGCGTTTACAACGCGGTGTTCGAGGTAACCGCGATCACTCACCGCAAGAACCCAATCTTCACGGCGATCCTCAGCCAAATGCCGCCGAGCGAGAGCAGCAAGCTGAAAAAGATCGGCCAGGACAATGCCTATCTCTTCTATTTGAAAAACCAGTGCGGCATTGCCGACGTGGTCGACGTTTCCTGTCATGAAATCGCGGTCGATAGCTTCATCGTGATCCAGATGAAGAAATGCAATCTCTCGATGGTCTGGCAGGCGCTCTATGCCATTGCCGGCCGCAACACCATGGTCGGCAAGATCGTCATCGCGGTGGACGAGGACATCGACATCCATGACCCGGAATCGATCATCTGGGCGCTGAGCTATCGCATGCAGCCGCATCGCGACTCGGTGATGCTGCCGAACCGCGCCGTGGGGCTTGATCCGTCCGGCGCGCCGCCAAACCAGGATGGCGTCGACAACAGCCACGTGCAGCAGGTGTTCGGCTCGGCGTTGCTGATCAATGCCATGCAGCCCTTCGCTTATCCGCCGGTGTCGCTGCCGCGTAAGGAATATATGGAGCGAGCGCGCGAGATCTGGGAGCAGCTGCAATATCCGCCGCTCACCCCGCGCAAGCCCTGGTTCGGCTATGAGCTGGGCGACTGGTCCGACCGCGACCGTGAGGAGGCGCAATGGGCGGTGGAAGGCAAATACTTCCTCACCGGCGAGCGCGCGAAGAAAGAGCGCAAGCCCGCGAACGATTGAGTTTCATGCTCCCTCTCCCCCATGGGGGAGGAAAACATCAGTGAAAATTCCTGCCCTTCGGCATCACCGACTCGACGATATCGGGAATGATCTTGGGCAGTTTCGGCTGATCGTCGGACAATGTCCGCAGCAGCGGCGACAGATCCTCGAAATGCTCCGCGACGATGTGGATCACGCCCTTCTCGTTCTGCAGCATGCCTGTAATGCTGATCAGCCGCGCGCCCATGATGACCGGGCGATATTGTTCGAACGTCCGCGGCCAAAGGATCGCATTGGCGACCGCGGTTTCATCCTCCAGCGTCATGAAGATGGCATTGCCAGTGCCCGGGCGCTGGCGCACCAGCACGAGGCCCGCGATGGTAACCCTCCTGCCGGAGGGCATGCGTGGCAGCAATTCGTGGCGCAGGATGCCGCGTGCATCGAGATCAGCCCGCAGGAAGGACACCGGATGCGCCTTCAGCGATAATGAGAGATGGCGATAGTCCTCCACCACCTGCTGACCGGGCGGCATGGAAGGCAGACCGATATCGGGTTCAAGCGGGGGCATAGCAGCGCGGGCAAACAGCGGCAGATCGTCCTTGTCGCCCGCCCGGCGGAGCGCCTTGATTGCCCAAAGCGCATCGCGGCGGTTCAGGCCGAGCGAATTGAAGGCATCGGCGTGGGCAAGTTTCTCCAAGGCTTTCGGCGGCAGACCGGTGCGCAACCAGAGATCGCGGATGGAATCGAAGCCCGCGCCGCGCACGCTTTCGATCTTTTTGCCCCAATCTTCGGAAAAGCCTGTGATCTCGCGCAGGCCGAGGCGAAGGTCATGGGTTGTTTCAATAGCGTCCTGCATGGAGGCATGACGGGGCTTTATGTTCCGTCTTCTCTTCTCTTCTGAGACGCAACTATTCGCCCCCTCTCCATCTCTCCCCCGCAAGCGGGGGAGAGTGCAGGCTGTCGCTTCCGCTTGCGTTCCTTCAGGCAGGTCGGAGAGAGAGTGAACCGCTGCTGTCGCCTGTTGTTCCCTCTCCCGCTTGCGGGGGTGGGTTAGGGAGGGGGCATGTTTGAAAGCCTCAGCAATCGTCTCCACCACAC
>JAXDOO010000455.1:0-2903 GCA_034668865.1 Alphaproteobacteria bacterium | reverse complement strand
AGCAGGGCATCAATCCGCGCAACTTGGAAGAGGCGGATGTGTTTGCGCTGTATCAGCAAAGCGGGTTTGCTTGCGTTGAAGTCTTCTTCTTTCGCACCGGGCAGAACTGGGGCAACCGCGCGTATTTTCCGAAAGCCGACCGCACACTGGCGGCAGGCGAGGTGCTCGCCGCATTCATCGCGCAATTCTACGACGACAAGCCGTGCCCGCGCTGCGTGCTGGTCTCGCACGATTTCGACGAGCGGGAGCTGCTAGCCGAAGCGCTCTCCACCAAAAGCGGCCACAAGGTCGACATTTCAGTGCCGCAGCGGGGCGAGCGCAAGGACGTGGTGTCGCATGCACTCGCCAATGCCAAGGAGGCGCTGGGCCGCAAGCTGGCCGATACGTCCTCGCAACAAAAATTGCTGAAGGCGCTGGCGGACGTGTTCGCCCTGCCCCGAGTGCCGCAGCGCATCGAGGTGTTCGATAACAGCCATATCCAGGGCACCAATGCTGTCGGCGCCATGATCGTGACCGGCCCCGAAGGTTTTCGCAAAAACCAGTACCGTAAGTTCAACATCCGCTCCGATATCACGCCGGGCGACGACTACGGCATGATGCGGGAAATGCTGCAGCGGCGCTTCAAACGGCTGCTGAAGGAGGCGCCGCGGCTTCCCTCCCTTCCTGCGGGAGAGGTCGGCCAGCCGGGAAGCGGCCAACCGGGTGAGGGGGTGGGGGAGACTGATGTAATCGCTTTCTCACGCGACGTAACCGACCCTACCCTCGCGCAGCCCTCCGGGCCGATCCGTCGGCTCGGGCCCCCCCTCCCGCTGGGGGAGAGGGAAGACGTGCAGGCAGCCGACGATGGCGACTCCCCCTGGCCGGACCTGCTCCTGATCGATGGCGGTCAAGGGCAACTGACCGCCGCGCGCGAGACCCTGGTCGAACTCGGCCTGCCGGACATCCCGCTGGTCGCCGTGGCGAAAGGCGTGGACCGCGACGCTGGCAATGAGACCTTTTTTCTCAGCGGACGTCCGGCGATAAAGCTGCCGCCGCGCGATCCCGTGCTGTATTTTGTTCAGCGGCTGCGCGACGAGGCGCATCGCTTTGCCATCGGGTCGCACCGTCAGCGGCGCAAGCGCGACCTGCGCGAGGCCGGCCTGCAGGTAATTGCCGGCATCGGTCCGACGCGATAGCGCGCGCTCCTGCGCCATTTCGGTACTCTGAAGGCAATCGAGCGCGCCGCCCTGGGCGATCTCGCCAAGGTGCCGGGGATCAATGCGGAAACCGCGCGCAAGGTGTACGAGTTCTTCCACGAGTCCGCACCGTGACGATGGTGTTACGGTCCGCGCTGATAACAGGCCTGATCAGCAGCGCAGGCGGTTGACGGCAACCGGAAGGGGTGTTCTTTGGCTGAAATGAAGCTCGCAGCGTCACGGTTGCCGGCGCGCCCGCTCGCCCTGCCGAACATTCTGACCTATGCCCGCATCGCCGCGGTGCCGATGGTGGTCGCCTGCATTTATTGGTCGGCCATTCTGAATGGCGGCGTAGGGCTACGTTGGATCGCGGTGACGATCTTCATCGCGGCCGGGATCACCGATTTTCTCGACGGCTATTTCGCCCGTATCTGGGGGCAGCAATCGTCGCTTGGCCGCATGCTCGATCCCATCGCCGACAAGCTGCTGGTCGGATCATGTCTGCTGATTCTGGCGGCCGACGAGACCATCAAGGGTTGGTCGCTGTTTGCCGCCATGGTGATCCTGTGCCGTGAAATCCTGGTTTCGGGTTTACGGGAATATCTGGCCGAATTGCGTGTGAGCGTCCCGGTGACCCGGCTCGCCAAGTGGAAAACCACCGGTCAGCTGGTGGCCATCGGTTTCCTGTTGGCCGGAGAGGCGGGCGACCGCGTCCTCCCGGTATTCACCCATGTCGGCATCACGCTGCTCTGGCTGTCGGCGCTGCTCACCCTCTACACCGGCTGGGATTATCTGCGCGCCGGGCTGATGCATGTGATGGAGGAGTAGGTGAAGCTGCTCTATTTCGCTTGGGTGCGCGAACGCGTCGGCAAGCCGGAGGAGGAGATCGTGCCGCCCGTCGACGTCCACACGATCGCCGGACTGATGCGATGGCTGGCCGACCGAGGCGAGGAATACGCCTATGCGTTCGAAAATCCGAAGGTGATCCGGGCCGCCATCGACCGCACGCATGTCAAACCGGAGGCGCCCATTGCTGGCGCCCGGGAGATCGCGTTCTTTCCCCCGATGACCGGCGGCTGAGTCCGGCGTAGAGAGCCAAAGACGTGACGGCGACCATTCGACTGCAGCGGGAGGCATTCGATGCCGCAGCGGAAGTTGCGCTGCTGACGGGTGAGCGCAGCGATATCGGGGCGGTGGTTACCTTCACCGGCATTTGCCGCGGCGATGAGAACGGCGAGCCGATCGCGGCGCTCACGCTGGAACATTATCCCGGCATGGTGGAGGCAGAGATCGGTCGTCATGTTGCGGAGGCGGAAGCACGCTGGCCTTTGCTGGGTGTCACCGTCATTCACCGCCATGGCCGGATCGCGCCCGGGGAGAACATCGTGCTGGTGGTTACCGCCTCGTCGCACCGGCACCCTGCGTTCGAGGCCGCCGAATTCCTGATGGACTACCTGAAGACACGCGCGCCGTTCTGGAAACAAGTCGAGCGCAGCGGAGAGCCGCGTTGGGTTGATGCCAAGAGCGTCGATGATGCGGCGGCCGAGCGTTGGCGCACGCGGCCCGGCGCAGCTGCAGAATAAGGCTCCTGGCCGGCGCGCCTGATGAACAATAAACCCCTGACTATCGCCGGTGAGTTTTTTCGAAGTCCTTAACCCGGCGTATACTGCGTGCGCCCCACAAAGCGAACAATGTGCAAGTCGCCGTATTTGTAACCTAGCGAGACCG
>JAXDOO010000454.1:0-12569 GCA_034668865.1 Alphaproteobacteria bacterium | reverse complement strand
CGCCAGCGCTTCGAATTTATTGGGCGCAGTGACGAAAGGCAGCCGTGTGATCTTCGCAACTTTCTGCGCGAATAACCTGGCGAATTTCGGCTTACTGTTCAGCCCCGTCCCCACCGCGGTGCCGCCTTGCGCCAGCGGATACAGCTGCTTCAGCGCCAGCCGCATGCGCTCGATGCCGGACTTGACCTGCGCGGCATAGCCGGAGAATTCCTGCCCCAGCGTAAGCGGCGTCGCATCCTGCATATGCGTGCGGCCGATCTTGATGATGCCGGAGAATTCCCTGACTTTGGTCTGCAGTGCCTCCTGCAAATGCGCGAGCGCGGGATCAAGCAGATAGGCGATCTCGGTCGCCGCCGCGATATGCATGGCGCTGGGGAAGGCGTCATTGGTCGACTGGCTCATGTTGACGTGGTCGTTGGGATGCACCGGCTCCTTCGCGCCGCGCGAGCCGCCGAGGATTTCGTTGGCGCGGTTCGCGATCACCTCATTGACGTTCATATTGGTCTGGGTGCCCGAGCCGCTCTGCCAGATCGACAGCGGGAAATTTCCGTTGAGCTTGCCGTCGATCACTTCCTGCGCCGCCGCGACGATGGCGCGAGCGCGTCTGGCGTCGAGCAGCTTGAGTTCCTTGTTGGTTTCGGCGGCGGCACGCTTGACGATCGCCAGCGCGCGAATAAGCGCCGGCGGCATTATTTCCTCGCCGATAGCGAAATTAAGCCGCGCGCGTTCGGTCTGTGCGCCCCAATGGCGATCCGCCGGCACCTCGATCGGCCCGAAGGTATCGCTTTCGGTGCGCGTTTTGCTCATGCAATCACTTGCGCTCACTTTTTGCGGAAGCGATCCAGCCTCACGACCTCCGCGCCGGTAATCTTTCCGCCCTTTCGCGGCTTGTCGCCGCCATCATCCGGCTCTTCGTCCTGCGTGGGTGGGGAGGGCACCGCGCGCGGACCGATCGCAGGCTTTGCCGGCGGCTTCCGCTCGGCGGCCTTCACCGGCGCCGGCGGCTTGACCTTTGCCTCCGGCGCATCCTCGTGCTCATCCTCATCGTCTTCCACCACGATCGCGAATTGCAGCCCGAATTCCACCGACGGATCGAAGAACCCGGTGATGGCATCGAAGGGCACGCGCAGCCGCTCCGGAATCCCGCTAAAGGACAGGCCGACCTCGAAAGCCTCGTCGCTGACCTCCAGATCCCAAAACTGGTGCTGCAGCACGATGGTCATTTCCTGCGGATACTGCTCGCGCAGGCGCGGCGACAGCTTTACGCCTGGCGCCGTCGTGTCGAAGGAGATCTTGAAATGATGGTCGCCGAGCAGCCCCTTTTTGGCGGCATCAGCCATCACCGTGCGCACCACGCCGCGGAGCGCGTTCTGGGCCAGGAGGTCGTAGCGGATGTAGTCCGTCATTAGTCGGTGTCTGGCACGAGGGAAGGATCAATCAGCCTTATTAAAGTGGCGTCGGCGCGGCGAAAAAGCCAGATCCAGCCGGCGTTCAGCCCCGCGCAGCAGAATAATAGTCGATTCGCCGTTCCAGTTCCCCCATTCCTGCGTCCAGCAGATAGGCAAAGGCGAACAGGACAAGCAGCAAGGCCCACATGTGTTCCATCAGAAAATTGGTGGAATAGATCTCGAACAAGTAGCCGAAGCCGATTACCGACACGATCAATTGGCCGATAATGACGCCTTTCACTGCGCGCACCAGACCCAACCGGATGCCGGCGAGAATTTCGGGCAACGCGGCCCAGAGATAGATTTTGGTGAATGCCTGCCAGCGCGATGCGCCGTAGCTCTTGGCCATTTCCATCAACGACGGCGAAATGCCGCGGCTGCCGGCGCGGGCGTCTAGGATAATGATCCAGATCGCGAACAGCACCACGGTGAGCACGATGGTAGTTTCGCCGAAGCCGAACAGCGCCATGATGACAGGGACCAGCGCAGTCAGCGGCGCGCTGACGAACAGGCTGACCCAGGGCAGCAGCAGCCGGTCGACCAGAGGCGCGCGTCCCATGATGACGCCGACCGGCACGCCGACCAGGATGGAGATCGCCATGCCGAGGGTGAAAGCCTGCGCGGTGATGCCCATCGCGAGCCAGAAGGTTTCCGTCGGCACGATCTCGAACAGCCGCATGATGCAATGCGACAGCGGCGGCAACAGGATCGTCACATGCGCCTGGCCGATGATCTCCCAGATCAGCGCCCACACCAGGAGCGAAGCGAACTTCGGGATTCTGTATCCGTAGAGTTCCATGGTTACTCGACGTAGTCCTTGAGGTTCTGCCAGATCGACTCCACCGTATCGAGATAGCCCGGCTCGCGGCGGATCTGGTCCGGCGAGAGCTTGCGCGACAGGCTCGGCTCGATGATCTTCCAGACTTTGCCCGGGCGCGGCGAGAGCAGCACGATGCGGGCGGAGAGATAAACCGCTTCCTCAATGCTGTGGGTGACGAACAGGAAGGTGCGCTTCTCGACCGAGATGAGCTGCAACAGGTCTTCCTGGAATTTGCGCCGAGTCTGCTCGTCAACCGCAGAGAAGGGCTCGTCCATCAGCAGCACGTCGGCCCTCACCGACAGCGCGCGCGCGAGCCCGACGCGCTGGCGCATGCCGCCCGAAAGCTCATGCGGGTACTTCTGCTCGAAGCCGCGCAGGCCGACCTCGCCGATATATTTCTCTGCGATGGCTTCGCGCTCGGAGGTCGGAATGCCGCGCAATTCGAGGCCGAAGGCGACATTGCGGATCACGCTGGCCCAGGGCAGCAGCGCGAAATCCTGGAACACGAAGGCGCGCTCCGGGCCGGGACCTTCCACCTTCTTGCCGTTCACCATCACGGTGCCGGAGGCCGGCTCCAGCAGGCCGGCGATGATCTTCAACAGCGTGGTCTTGCCGCAGCCGGACGGTCCGAGCAGCGACGTGAGCTGCCCCGCGGGGAAATCGAGATCGATATTCTCCAGGGCGTGCACCGGTCCCGGATAAATCATGGATACGCCACGCACGCTGACGGCGGCGGTTCCGGTTTCCATCGTTGCGTTTGCTACGTTCACGCGGCGCGCCTTTCAGGCCGGAACAGCATAAGCTCCAGCCGGTCGAGAACTTCCAAAAAGAGGGCGGAGAGGATGATCACCGAGACGATCGCGGCATACATCTCAGGATATTCCGCGATCGACTGGTGAAAGGTGATGAGATCGCCGATGCCGGTCGGGCTGATCAGCAGCTCCGCGAGCACCGCGCCGACGAAGCCCGCCGCAGTGCCGAGCCGCAGGCCGGCGAAGATCACCGGGCTCGCCGCCGGCAGGATGACCTTGAAGATGGTCTGCCGGCGCGTGCCGAGGAAGGAGTGGCTCATTTCCAGGAGCGACTTCGAGGTGTGCCGCACGGCCTTGTAGGAATTCAGCACGATCACCGGTATCGCCATGATGCAGACGACCGACACTTTGGCGGCGAGGCCGACGCCATAGGCCAGCACCAGCATGGGAATGATGGCCGCCAGCGGTGCCGCCTGCAGCACCAGGAAGAGCGGGATGCCGAGCCACTCCACGCGGTTGTTGAGCCCGGTGGCGAGGCCGAGCAGCACGCCCATGACGGCGGAGATGGTGACGCCGACGATCATCGGCACGATGGTGATGCCGAGCGCGTTCGGCAGGCGGCCGTCGCGGGTCATCTCCCAGGCCGCCGCCGCCGTGGCGGACAGCGAAGGGAAGGCGTTGCTCACCGGCAAGCGGCCGGCATATTCCCAGGCGCCCAGCACGATGACGAAGGACGCCACGGTCAAAGCGGTGGAACGGAGGTCGCGCGCCAAAGTCTTCTCGTTTGTTATTGTGAGTTATTGCGATGAAATAATGCGAGCGCGAAATACTCGCGCCCGCATTGCCGTCGAGAGGTAAAAACGACTACTTCTTGACCGCCTTGTCGTAAGGCGCGAGGTCCCAGAAGTCTTCGACCTTCAGGTTCGAGCCGGTGAGTTGGCCGGCTTCGCCATAGAACTCAAAGTCCGACTTGGCCGCGTCGCCGCCGCCGGCCTTGTAGAGGCCTTCCTTGACGCCGGTGGTGTAGAAGGCGGTGGTCTTTTCCACGACTTCCTTCGGCAGGTCCTTCAGCATGCCGCGCTTGACGCGTTCCTGCTCGATGATGCCGGGGTTCTTCTGCATCTCGTCCCAGAGCTTGACGAACTCGGCGACCAGGATGTCCGCCTTGTCCTTGTTCTTGTCGAGCCAGTCGGTGCGGGCGAAGAGGATTTCGTCGCTCGCCGGGTTGTCGACCCCGGGCAGCTTGGCAAAGCGGTCGCCGGCCTTTTCCATCAGGATGTTGGTGTTGGCGAGGTCGAGGATGGTGGCTTTGATCTGGCCGTTCATCAGCGCAACGATGCGGTTATCCGAGCCGGAGATGTAATTGCGCTGGCCGAACTGGATGCCCTGACGTTTCGCCATGATGTTGCCGATGGCTTCCGTGCCGCTGCCGCGCGCATGGAAGGTGAAGGGCTGGCCATTGAGGTCCTTCCAGCTCTTATAGGTGGCCTTCTCGACGATCGGGAAGAACACCAGCCGCGTCAGCGTGACTAGGTTCTTGATCGTGCCCTGCGATTTCTGCATCACCGAATAAGGCGTCGCGATGCCGATCTGGGCCTGGCCGCTGATCACCGCCTGCACGGCGAGCTCCTCCTTGGAGAAGGACGTGATCTTCAGATCGACGCCCTTTTCCTTGGCGCGCTCGAAAGCGATCGCCATGGCCAGGGTCTCGACCGAGACCGGCTCACCGAGCGCAACTTGTGCTTGCTGTGCTGAAGCAGGCGCGGCCAGCGCCGCACTGGCAGCCAGTATCAATGCATAAATGGACAGGTGGGACATCAGTTCTCCTCCCGTGCAGCTCCCTTCCTGGGGCGGCACATCTTGGTTGTTTATGACGGTATTATCAGCTTGAGCGGTGGCCTAAGGCAATCACCCTTTGGAGGAAGCGCGGCACTCCGCCACGGTGGAAAAATTGTCTAGGAAAATCAGGCAATCACGGCCACCGCCCGGGTAGGGAGAACCCGTGCCGTTGTGCTGATGCTAAGCTCGGCAAAAAGTCAGGCGTTGGAAGACTGGGATCAGACCAGCTTCACTTGGGCCTTGAAGGACATGCAGATTGTGGGCGGCTCGCCCGCACCAAATCGTAACTCCGGGCTCCCGGCAGCTTTTTGCCCCAAAATGTGTGGAACCGTACACAAGCGGGATGGTTGGTCCTGTAGCAGCCCAAGGAAGCCGCGTATTCGGCGATGAGCAGTTCTCGGGCTCAGATAACGAATGGAAATCCAATGTCGGACCCAGCGCATCTTCGCGCCAAGGCGCAGCTTTGTTCCGCAATAGCGGACCTGATGAGCGATCCGGCCGATGCCAACACGGCTCGCCATACGGCGGAGCAATATGCTTCGCTGGCTGAAAAGGCAGAGCGGGATCGGGCGGACCGACAGCGCATGCCCACGCAATCTGCTGGCAAAGCCTCAGGCTAGCGGCGCGCGCCGCTCGCAACTCTCCAAACTTTACATTGAAGTCGAACAAATCGGCGCGCCAATACCGCGGTGCCGGAAGGTACAATCTCATTTATCAATCATTTATCAATCCACATGATCGCGTCGTCCCGGACGCCAAAAAGCCCCAAGAGCCGTTCACGCATGCAGCCTTAGGACCTCCCGGATAGCGGGTGCGTCGGCACGTGCTGAGTTCAATCGGGGGACAGCAAATGACACCCAGAGACTGGATTGCGCCCGGGGTCATCGTTGCGATTATGACCGTGTGGCTCACACTGTCCGCCGGACGCTTCGCATCGATCGACAATCAGTACGAGGGCATCGCGGCGACAATCAACGAGCTTGAGGCGAAACTGGACCGGAGCATCACCGCAGTCTCTGTTACAGATAACCGGCACGCTGACATCACCAAAACGATGGCTGGGCTCGAGGCCCGGTTGGACCGGAGCGCCAGCGCCATTTCGGCTGCAGGCGATCAGTATAAAGACATCGTCAAGATGATCGCTGGGCTGGAGGCCAAATTGGATCGGGGCATCAGCGCCGCTGCTGCTACAGACAATCAGACCGTTGACGTCGCCAAAACGATAGCCGGGCTTGAGATCAAGCTGGAACGCAGCATCAGCGCCATTTCTGCTGCGAACAATCAGTACGCTGATATTGCCAAAAGGGTCACCGATCTCGATGCCAAGTTCGATCGCGGCATAAGCGGGCTTTCTGGTCGGCTAGACGGAATCGTGCAACAACAAACCGCCCTTGCCGGGCAATTCGGTGAAATGCAGGCGGAATTGAATTCTCTCAAGATGCGACTGGAGAGCATCAGCGATAGATTGGAAGCGACTTCAGTTCCGCCGGCGGCCGCAGCTCCCGACAACCAACTCGGAGAATTAGATTAAGCGGCGAATGCCGGCGCCGGCGGCGCGACGTGCTAACCGGCCCGGCCACGACGCGGGAAAAGTTGGAAATCAAATCATGAAATAAGTGGAGGCTTCTGTTGCCAGGTGCCTCCGAACCCCGCCTAACGGAGCTTAACCCGCTAGGGCTTCAGACTTGGTTTTTCAAACCGCTTACGCGGCCTGAGCAACCGGAGCATAGTTGTCGTTTGCAACTAGTGCTTTGGCCCGATAACGGCGGAACCATGCCGAGCAAAAGAGCGTCCTTTACACCCTCGTCGATCCTAGTTCGGCCCCGCCGAAACCCAGCCTAAAACTGGGCTTGGGTGGAGCCGCCGGGTACTGCCCCCGGGTCCGAAAGGCTTATTACGACGTCCATTTATCGCCATAGCCGGGTTGCCCCGGCACCTCGTAATATAGGCCCTAAAGGTTGACGAAAAAAGACCCCCGGTGGTGGGGAGGTTTTCCGGTCCGGTAAACCACTATCCAGTCATTCCCGAACGTTCAGCAACGCTGCGGCTTTGGCTGCCAGTTCCGGCGGCAGCGAATAAACTTCGGTGACGATGTCCTTGATTTGCTCACCTGAAAGCGGCCGGACATCGATCCCTGCCTTGCCGGCCTCTGCCAGGAAGTCTTTATCGTCCATGGTTGCTTGAAACGCCTGTCGCAGGACGTTGAGCCGATCTGCTGAAATTCCCGGCGGGGCCAGGAACGGCCAGCCAATGGTCTGGCTGGCGAAAATCGCCTTCATGATCTCCTTCTGCTCTTCGGTCTTAGCCAAGTCTATGACCAGGGGCACGTCCTGAAGCTCGGGATGTTTTTTGAGTCCAAATTGAAGGAGCCTCACGATGATTTTCTGATCGAGCCAGTTCTGATGAGACGATTTCATGCTGGACCAGTTCCAGCCGCAGCGCCCCTCAACCTCACCGCGTTCCATTGCCAGAACGATGGCGCCCGTCCCCTTGTAACCGGAAATTAGCTTGAACTTCGAACCCAGCATTCCATTCAGCACAAGTGGAAATTTGCCGCTGTCGGACAAGCCGGTGGATCCGACGATGGTTTCCCTCGTGAGCACGTCCTCGAACTTAGTGATGCCCGTCTTCGACATCACCGCGCAGACATTTGTTTCGTCGCTGGTGCTGCCGATCCAGCCAAAATCTGTACCCTTGAATTGAGCTGCCGCGGTCTGCCCGATAATTGGATCGAAAGCGGCCCCGCGGGCGATCATGCCGATAGCCGTGCCGTCTTTCGGTGCGACATTGGCCAGCCAGTTGGCCAGCCGCAGGCTTCCGGCGCCTTCCATGTTCTTCGGCACGATGGTGGGATTGCCCGGGACATGTTTTCCCATGTGGCGCGCGAGCAGCCGCATGCGCAGGTCATAGCCGCCACCGACGTCAAAGCCGACGTAGAGATCTATGGTCTTGCCGTTGAAGAATTGGCTGGCGTCTTGCGCTGGGACTGGCGACGAGAACAACGCGGCCATCAGAACAGCAGGGATGCCGGGGCGGATAAATCGGGAGAGCATCGGGTCCCCATCGTGCTTCACGAACTGCCTCACGGCAGCCTAGGCCAACGCTCCTCACTGTTGCAATGCTTGTTCTGGAGATCACGCTTGCGGGGATATCAGGACATTGGTGAGGGGCTTGCGGTCGATCCAGCAACGAAGATTATCCGCAAAGATGCTGCCAAGCCCACCGCCTATTCCTTGGCTCCCAGCTCCTCCCACATGCGGAGTCATGACCACATTCTGCAATTCCCAGAACACATGATCCTTCGGCAAGGGCTCGGTCGCCATCACGTCGAGGCCTGCCCCGGCGAGCCTTTCGCCCTGCAGCGCCTCAATCAAGGCCGGTTCGTCGATCAACTGGCCGCGCGCGACATTCACCACGAAGGCGGTTGGCTTCATTGCCGCGATCGCCTCGCGGTCGAGCAGTTGGCCCGCATCGGCGCCCGCGGCGATTGCCACCATGTCCGCGCGTGCACAGGCGGCCTTCATCTCGCTTCGTGGCAGGACCTGATCGACATGCGGCACGCTCTCGGTGCTGCGGCTGATGCCGGTGACTTTCATGTCGAAGGCTTTCGCCTTTCTTGCGATCTCCTGTCCGATGGCGCCGAGCCCGATAATCAGAAGTTGTTTGCCGGCCAAGTTGTCCATGGAGGGCGTGACGTCGTCCCGAGCCCATGTCTGTTGCTTGCGCGCGCTCTCAGTCGCGCGCACGCGCCGGACAAGGGCCAGCATCAGCATCAAAGCGTGCTCGGCGACGGCGAAAGCCCGCAGGCCGGCGATGTTCGTGACGACGACGTTGGACGGCAGGCCATTCTTTATAGCGTTGTCGATGCCCGACGTGGAAAACTGGATCCACTTCAGCGCCGTTCCGTGATTGCGAATGAGCTTGGCATTGTCGGCGGTGTAGGAGCGGTTGTTGATGATCAGGACTTCGCAGTCCTTGAGGGCTTCGCCGAGCTCGGCAGGCTTGCCTGCGGCTACCAGGGTCGCCTGGGGAAATTCCTTGACCGCATCAATCAGGTCTTCAGGCGGTTTGGCGGCTTCATGATAATAGACCGCCTTCATCGTCGTTCCCCCCGGAATTGTTCAACCGTCGCGAAACGATAGCTAGCCCTCTAAGTTTCGTCCAGTTTCCCGCGGCGCGGACGACCAGCAATGGAGGGGTTGTGTCGGATAACTTGAAGCATGAGCCCGGTTCAGACATGCTAGCGTCAAGCGAATTGATAATTTCGCGAAATACGGGAGGAAGAAAAAATGAACATTCAGGTTTCGGCCCAGGGTTTGAATAACCCATTGTCCGTCAGCGATGCGGAATGGAATGCGCGACTGGAGTTGGCGGCGGCTTATCGGCTGATGGGCCATTGGGGCATTTGCGATCTTGCCCATAACCATCTTTGCGTGCGCGTTCCGGACGAACCCGATGCGCTCCTGATCAAGCATTCCGACGCCTTTTTCGAGGAAGTTACGGCTTCATCGCTGGTAAAGTTCGATTTCGAGGGAAACCCGCGCCAGGAAGGCTTTTCCAAGCTGCGCGGCGGCGGGCTGGTCATCCACGCCGGCATCATGGCGGCGCGTCCGGATATCAATGCGACCATCCATTCCCACACCGCCGCGATCATGGGTGTCGGCGCGCAGAAGGACGGCCTGTTGCCGATCAACCAGCACGCGATGCATTTCATGGGCAAAATCGCCTACCACAAATTCGGCGGCTTCGAATTCGACATTCGACAGCGCGAGCCGCTGCTGAAGGACATCGAAGGCAAGAATATCGCCATCCTGCGCAATCACGGCTCGTTGGTCTGTGGCCCGTCGATTGGCGCGGCGATGGTCCAGCATCACCAACTCGAAATCGCCTGCCAGGGCCAGATCGCGGCGCTCGCCGGCGGACGCGAGATCGTCCTGATCGACCCGGAAGTGCAGAAATACGCGATTGAGCAGACCAAGACCTCGAACGCGGGCAGGGGGGACGGCGGCAAGGACTGGAAGGGGATGGTCCGTCTCGCCGACCGGCTGTTCCCTGACTATCGCAACTAGCCTTCTGCCGCCTGGTCCGTAACCACGGCATTTGAGAAACGGGACCGCCGCCTTTTCAAGGTTCAAGGCGGTCCGGCAATGAATGCGCAAAAGCGCAACTCAAATAACGTTTCTGGGAGAACGCGATGAAAAGGCGGCTTTGGATTTTGCTGATGGCGATCGGTTGCGCGGTCCTTGGCTCCGGACCGGCGGCGGCCGACGACTTCTTCAAAGGCAAGCAGTTGACGTTGATGACGGGTTCCAATCCGGGTGGCGTCAATGAGGCCTACGCGCGCCTGCTCGCCCGCCACCTGCCGAAGCATATTCCGGGAAGTCCGACGATCATTGTTCAAAGCGTGCCAGGCGCGGGCGGCGCCGTGCTTGCCAACCGGCTCGCCGAGAAGTCGCCGCGCGACGGAACCGCCATCGGCCAGGTGCAGCGCACCCTGCTGCTCGACCCGCTGCTGCTCGACAAGACCTTTGCCTTCAATCCCATCGACTTCAACTGGCTCGGCAGCCTGAACCGCGAAACCAATGTGCTGATCGTCTCGGGCGACAGCAAGGTCAAGTCGATCGAAGACGCAAAGAAAACCGAGGCGGTGCTCGCGGCCGGGGGCGCTGAAACCGAGGGTGTGATTTATCCGATGCTGATCAACGACTTTCTTGGCACGAAGTTTCGTGTCGTGTCCGGATATCCAGGCGACGCTGGCATGATGCTCGCCATCGAACGTGGTGAGGTCGAAGGCCGCGGCGGTGTGCCCTGGAGCGCCATCAAGGCATCGAGCGCGCAAAAACTCTCCGACGGCAAGATCAAAGTCATCCTGCAAATGGCCTTGAAGCCCAACCCGGAACTGGCCAGCGTTCCCTCTCTTCTCGACTTGGTGAAGAACGACGTGCACCGGCAGGTGCTGGAACTGCTGTTTGCTCGTTCGGAAATGGGCCGACCCTACGTGCTGCCCCCCGGCGTGCCGGCGGAGCGCGTCGCGATGCTGCGAAAAGCCTTCATGGACACGACCAGAGATCCCGAATTCCTCAGCGAGGCACAGCGCCACGATTTCGAAATCGATGTCATGGACGGCGAAGAGATGCAAAAGCTGATGCAACAGCTCTATGGCAAGCCGAAGGAAGTTTATGACGAGGCCAAGCGCGCCATTAAGGCGGCGGTGGAGAAAAGATAGGGGACCGCCTTCGCCGGTGAGGAAACCTGTCGCAATGAAATGCGCAAAAGCGCAGTTCATAAAATCCGGGGAGAAGATGATGACGAGGCGGCTTTGGGTATCGTTGATGGCGATTGGCTGTGCGTTCCTGAGTGCGGGCCCGGCGCCGGCCGACGATTACTTTAAGGGCAAGCAAGTCACGTTGATGGCTGGTTCGGCGCCCGGCGGCGTCAACGATGCTTATGCGCGCCTGCTCAGCCGCCATCTGTCGAAGCACATCCCGGGCAACCCGACGATCGTTTTCCAGAACGTGCCCGGCGCCGGCGGCGCCGTCCTCGCCAACCAGCTCTACGCGACCGCCCCGCGCGACGGCACCGCCATCGGCCAGGTGCAGCGCACGTTGCTGCTCGACCCGCTGCTGCTCGACAAGACCTTCCACTTCAAGCCTCTCGAATTCAACTGGCTGGGTAGCCTGAACCGTGAAACGAACGTGCTAATCGTCTCGGGCGAGAGCAAGGTCAAGTCGATCGACGATGCGAAGAAGATTGAAGCGGTGCTGGCGGCTGAGGGCGCCGAGACCGACGGCGTGATCTATCCGATGCTGATCAATCAGTTTCTCGGCACCAAATTCCGCGTCGTGTCTGGCTACCAGGGCGATGCCGGAATGATGCTGGCGATCGAGCGCGCGGAGGCCGACGGCCGAGGTGGCGTTCCGTGGAGCGCCATCAAGCTGTCGAGCGCGCAAAAACTGAGCGACGGCAAAATCCGGGTCATCTTGCAACTCGGCATGACGCCAAATCCGGAGCTGCCCGGCGTTCCGTCGCTGCTAGACCTGGTGAAAAGCGACGTGCAAAAGCAGGTGCTCGAGCTGTTATTCGCGCGCCAGGAGATGGGCCGCCCCTTCGTGCTGCCGCCCGGCGTGTCGGCCGAACGCGTGGCGATGCTGCGAAAGGCTTTCGTCGATACCACCAACGACCCGGAATTCCTCGCCGACGCGCAAAAGCTCAACTTCGAAATCGACGTGATGGGCGGTGAGGAGATGCAAAGGCTGATGCAGCAGCTTTATGCCAAACCCGCGAATGTCTACGACGAAGCCAAGCGCGCCATTAAAGCAGCCGTCGAAAAAAGATAGTTGGCACGCCGGCGAGCAAGGGTCGCTACGAATGTCGATTACTGAGCGCGTTGCCGTCGGCGGTAGCCTGATGGAGGTTCATGTTTTCGAGCCGGCGAAACCCGAGGCGGCACCGCTTATCCTGCTGATGTACCCAAGGAGTGGCCTCGACGGCTTTCCCCAGCGGATCGCAACCAGGTTCGCCACGGAGGGATACTGCGTCGCGATCCCGGATATCACCCATCGGCAAAAGCCGGAGATCCCGATCCGCGACCGCAAGCAATTCCTGAAGGACGCTGAAATCGTTGATGACATCCGCGTCACGCTGGCATTTTTCCGTTCAGCTGCCGGGGGAAGGACGAACACAGCATTCATTATGGGACACTGCATGGGC
>JAXDOO010000453.1:0-3318 GCA_034668865.1 Alphaproteobacteria bacterium | reverse complement strand
CGATCACCTCGCCGCGCGCAGTGTTGACCAGATAGGCCTCGGGCCGGATCAGCTTCAGCCGCCGCGCCGACAAAAGGTGATAGGTGGCCGGCGTATGCGGGCAGTTGACCGAGATGATGTCCATGCGTGCGAGCATCTGGTCGAGACTCTCCCAGTAGGTGGCGTCGAGTTCTTCCTCGATCCTGGCCGCAACCCGGCGGCGGTTGTGATAGTGGATCGACATGCCGAAAGCCTTCGCCCGCCGCGCCACGGCGGTGCCGATGCGCCCCATGCCAATGATGCCGAGCCGCTTGCCCCAGATGCGGTGGCCAAGCATCCAGGTCGGCGACCAGCCTTGCCATTTTCCGTGCTCGAGGATTTCCAGACCCTCGGCGAGCCGGCGCGGCACCGCCAAGATCAGCGCCATGGTCATGTCGGCGGTGTCTTCGGTCAGGACGCCGGGGGTATTGGTAACGGTGATCCCGCGCTTATGCGCGGCCGGTACGTCGATATTGTCGACGCCGTTGCCGAAATTGGCGATCAGCTTGAGACCCTCGCCGGCCTGGTCGATCAGCTTGGCGTCGATTTCGTCGGTGACGGTCGGCACCAGGACATCGGCGCGCTGCGCCGCCTTGACGAGTTCGGCTTGCGTCATCGGACGGTCGTCGAGCTTGAGTTCCACCTCAAACAGCTCGCGCATGCGCGTTTCGACGCTGTCGGGCAGCTTGCGGGTAACGACGACCAGGAGCTTTTTTCGCTTCGCCATGTTTCGCCGCCATTCAACCGCCGCACCCGGCCCGGCAAGCCGCTTAGGCACGCCCTGCGACAAGTGTGCTGCGATGCCGTGCCGTTCAGGGCTCTTTAACCTGCATCGCCGACATTAGGCACGCATCCGGCGGGTGCGTTTCCTGTCTAGCCAGACGGCTTGGTGAAGACAAGGCACGCCGCCGCAATGGAAGCGTCTCATCCGTCCGTATCGGTCAACCGCACAGCCCGGACCTTCTGCTAATGACTTCGTTGCGTGAATGGAAGCCACTTGCCACCTGCGCTCTCGCTATTGTCATCATATGTCTGCTTGCCCCTTCGGCGCGTGGCGCGGGTGAGATCGCCACCGGCCCGAGCGGATTACCGCTGCCCCGTTTCGTCAGCCTGAAGACGGACAAGGTCAATGTGCATGTCGGCCCGGCCAAAACTTACGACGTCACCTGGATCTACACCCGCGCCGGCCTGCCGGTAGAAATCACTGCCGAGTTCGAGACCTGGCGCCGCATCCGCGACAGCGAAGGCGCCGAGGGCTGGGTCTATCACTCGCTCCTGTCGGGACGGCGCACGGGCATGGTGCTTGCCAAGGAAGATCTCGTGCCGCTGCGCGAGGCCGGCGATCCTGAAGGCAGCGTCATCGCCCAGCTACAGGGCGGCGTGGTCGGGATGGTGAAGAAATGCCAGGGAACCTGGTGCCGCATTTCCGGCGACGGCTTTGACGGCTGGGTAGAGCAGCAGCGGCTCTGGGGTGTCTATCCGAACGAAAAGATCGACTGATCTTTTCCAAAAAAGAAAATAGCCCGGGCAAGCCGGGCCATGACAAATTGCATCTTGAGTGACTAAGGCTGCTTGCGTCGCAGCCGCACCACGACATCCACGCGCGCCACTTCGTAGCCTTCCGGCGGCGTCGGTGTCCTGCCGACCACCACATCGGTTTCCGGAATATCGAGCACCGCGTTTTCGTCTTCGATGAAGAAATGGTGGTGCGTGGAGATATTGGTGTCGAAATAGCTTTTCGCGCCATCCACCGCGATCTGGCGCAGCAGGCCCACGTCGGTGAATTGATGCAGCGTGTTGTAGACGGTCGCAAGCGACACCGGCACTTTGGCGCGGGTCGCTTCCTCATAGAGCATTTCAGCGGTGAGATGACGGTCGCCTTTGCCGAACAGGATCCAGCCGAGCGCCATGCGCTGACGAGTAGGACGCAAACCGACCTGCCGCAGCAACGCCTTCACGTCATGCCAAGGACAGCCGTTCAGGCCAGCGGGCGGCGCCGTCAAGGCTTGCGGCTTTTCCGGTAATGCCGGCGCTGTGAAACTCATCGTCCGCAACTGCGTCATCGGTACCGCCAGCTGAGAGGAACGCAAACCGCTCTAAATCATTGCGATTAAAGCACAAGGTATGTGGTTGCAGGGCTTAATGCAACTGTTTCGCAACAGGAATTTCGCTTTTTAAGGGTTCAAAACTACTCGGCCTAAGGGCGACTTTAACCCATTAAATCCGTGTGTTAGAAGGCACCGGCAAACTGACCACGGCCGAAGTACAGGCAGCAATGCAAAATCAACGCAGCAGTTTTGGCTACGAAGAGTTGCTCGCGTGTGGCCGCGGGGATCTGTTTCCCGACGGGCCGCAATTGCCATTGCCCCCCATGCTGATGTTCGACCGGATTTCCGAGATTGCTGAAACCGGCGGCGCTTATGGCAAGGGACTGATCCGCGCCGAGCTCGATGTGAAGCCCGACCTCTGGTTCTTTCCTTGCCATTTCAAAGGCGACCCGGTGATGCCCGGATGCCTCGGGCTCGACGCGCTGTGGCAGCTGGTTGGTTTTTTCCTGGGCTGGCTGGGTGCGCCGGGTAAGGGCCGCGCGCTCGGCCTGGGCGAGTTGAAATTTTCCGGCCAGGTGCTTCCGAGCATGAAAAAGGTGGCCTACGGCATCGATATCAAGCGCGTCATGCGCGGCAAGCTGGTGCTCGGTATCGCCGACGGATCGCTCTCGGCCGATGACACCCTGTTGTATCGCGCCAATGACCTCAGGGTCGGGCTGTTCCGCGACGACCAGATGCCGCAACCGAGCGGCGCCTGATTGCCCAGCAACAATCACGATCAGGTGGCTGTCACCGGGTGCACGTAGCTGCGGCATTGAAAATATTGCAAGATCGCTCAGGGGCCGCAACCCCCGCAATGTCACCCGTCGCCCGATGCTGGGGCGGCGGCAAAAGCGAAGCAAGATGAGGCAGGCATGAGACGTGTTGTCGTCACCGGCATGGGCGTCGTTTCATCCATCGGTAACAACACCCAGGAAGTGCTGGCGAGTTTGCGCGAGGCAAAATCGGGCATCGTGCGCGCCGACAAATACGCGGAACTCGGATTCCGTTGCCAGGTGCATGGCGCACCCAGTCTGAATCCCGAGGAGGCGGTCGATCGCCGCGCCATGCGTTTTTTGGGCGATGGTGCCGCCTGGAACCACGTCGCCATGGAACAGGCGATCCGCGACGCCGGCCTCGAGGACAACGAGGTGTCCAACGACCGCACCGGCATCATCATGGGCTCCGGCGGACCCTCGACGCGCACCATCGT
>JAXDOO010000452.1:0-3141 GCA_034668865.1 Alphaproteobacteria bacterium | reverse complement strand
CACGCTGTCGTTCATGCATTTGCCCAAGCGCGTTCATGGCGCCACAAACCGATACGCGAAAGTCAGAGAATAAACGGAGAATAGCAAGAGCTAAGTAGTTGAACTGATGAAAGGGTTCAAGGAAGACAGTGGGTCTGCAGCATGAATAGTTGCCGCGCCCCCGCTGTCGCTCTCGGTGTTGGCAGCAAAGGCGCCATCGCTCAGGTTTGATTGCCGTATCTCTCGAACACTGCCGCAGCGACGAACCGCTTGCGTCCTTCACCGGCGGGGCTGGTGCCATGGGCGGCGCACCAGTCCGGAAATGTATTCGGGTCGATGTGAACGCGCATGACGACGTGTCCGTAGGCCTTGAGTCCCCGCTCCATTTCTTCGGCCATCTTCAGCCACTCCTTCCAGGTGCGTGGCATCTTGTTGCCGTCGTCGAAAATTTTGAGCAGCGCCGGGTAATCTTCCTCTTTGATCCAATAAGCTCCGACCGCCGGCGGCGCGCTGTCCTCTGTCATTCCGATCGTCCCTGCAAATTTGTGGCTTGGTAGGGCGGATTACGCTGACGCTCATCCGCCCGACGTGCTGGTGCTCCGTAGCCTGTGGCGTCCCGCTTGCGCGGGAATGAGCGCACGGGCTGTTTCCCGCTCGCGGACATGAACGGGATCTCCCGCCCGTCCCCGCATCGGCAGGGACGAGCGGCAACCTCGCCGCGTCAGCGCTTCGGCACGTTGCGCATATAGTCGTTCATCAGCTTGCGCTGCTCGTCGGTGATGTTGACCCTGGCACGGACCTTCTCGCTCAGGTCGGGCGCCGTGACATAGTCCGGCACGATCTCCAGGGTCTTCAGCGCCTCGGCGGCGAATTCCTTGTCGTCGTTGAGCTTCTCGATCGCACTGCGCAGCGCGTCCATGGCCTGCTTCGGAGCGCCGGGCGGCAACGCCACCACGCGCAGCATCAGGGCGCCCAGCCCCAGATTGATGCTGTAGATGTCCCACAGCGGACCGGACGGCATGGTGCCTTTGACCTGCTTGTAGAGCTGCGGGAAGCTCGGGACCGAGATGCCTTCGAGCTGTTTGTACAGCGACGGCGGATCGACCAGATCGTCATAGGCGAACGGCAGCGCCAAGCCCGTCTTCACCAACTGCGGCTCGACCATGGTGCGGTAGCTCGGCGGCGATTCCGAGAACACGTCAAGCTCGTTTCGCTGCACCGCCAGCCGCGCCTGCGCGCTGGAGCGGTAGCCAGTGACGTATTTATAGGGCACGCCCAGCATGTCGAGCACGAGCCGCATGCGCACGTCCTTGGCTGTGTCGATGGTGATGCCGCCCGCCACTAGATCCTGCGCCTTCAAGATGTCGGCCGGGGTCTTGATGCCGGGCTTCACGTCCTTGCGCACAAAATGCACGGTGGTGCCGCCGTGGGTGGCGACGAATTCGAAGGATTTGAGATCGACGCGCCAGCGGCTCGGATCGGTGACATAGATCCAGGGCTGGCCGGTGAAATAGCCGATCGCGGTGCCGTCCTTGGGCGCGATCTCGCCGAGATATTGCGCGCCGGTGATGCCGCCGGCGCCCTCGATGTTCTGCATCAGGAGTTGGGGCTGGCCCTCGATATGCTTGACCAGATGCTTGGCGAACAGCCGGCCCTCGATATCGGCGGAGGAGCCGGGCGCGAAGTTGATCAACACGCTGAGACGCTTGCCCTTGTAGTAAGGATCGTCGGCCCGGGCGTCGCCGACCGGCAGCGCCGCCGTGAGCGCGACGACCGCGGCGATCATCCGCAGCAGCGGCATGCGCCGGCGGCCGGCCTCCCGGCAAGCGGAACGGCCTGAGTGGAAGTGGAGTTTCGGTTTGTCGAACACGCTCGGCTCTCCATTCTGACGGATTGTTGTTCGCCTGCCCGCGCCGGTCCCGACGGCTGCGGCCTGCTGCGGGCTGGCGGCGCTGTGCTGCGCCGATTCGATACTCGCATTCCGGGCCGCGGTTGTGAAAGCCCGCCGCGCCTAATCTCCGCGAGCGCCGGATCGCCGGGCCGCCTGGGGCGCAGCAGCGCCATGCCGCGGCCGGGATGACGATCTGGCTGCCGCGATGAAGTGACCTGGATTCCGGTCGTGCTCGAACGGCGCGAGCGCGTGGGCCGGTTCAATGGGAGGTCCGCGCCGAGCGGAAGTGTGCGCCGGCGGGATGAAAACCCCCAAGCGTCCGGCGCTTGGGGGTTTTTTCGTTCGCTGTTCAGTTCTGGCCCGGGGGATCCATCCGGAGCATTTCGCGCACGGCCGGATCGGGATCCGAACCCGCGTAATGCCCGGCCACAAAGACGTCGTTCCGCGGGTTGACGGAATGCGCGCGATGGGTCGGCCATCCTTGGGTGGCGGCCTGCGCAAAAGCCGGGCTGGCCATGACGCTGGCGCCGAGAGCAACAATCACGATGAGCTTCTTCATTGTACTTCTCCTGTTTGCGTTGATTCAGACCTTGTTCGTCGTGCTCAGTACTGCATCGGGAGATCGGTTCGCAGCGACTCCCGCACGGTCGGATCGGGATCGGAGCCCACGTAACGCCCATTCACATAGACGTCGTTTCGCGGGTTGGAGGAACGCGCGGGATTGATTTGCGTGTAGCCTTGCGTTCCCCATCCTTCGTCGATCGTCCTTGTGGCGGTCTGGGCAAAAGCCGGGCCGGCGATGACGCTGGCGCCGAGAGCGACAATCGTGATGAGCTTCTTCATTGCACTTCTCCTCTTAGGTTGATGGGCACCTCTTCGGTGCGCAGCCGTTTGGCTGCACGCAAAAATTAGTCTGCGACGACGATGGCGCCATTAAATTGAGGGTCTAGAAAACTAAATTCGCTTTTAGCTTCACGCCTATGAAGCGGCCTCAATCAGCTGGAAATGATCCGCTCGACAAATTCTGTTCTTCCTAAATCCGAATTTAGACTCCTGAACCCCATTTTAATCGCGTTTGCGCAGCGGGCGTCCATTTTACCTGGGTCGCCCATGTCTCGTGTCCATGTCTCGTGTCCACGTCTCATGTCGCCCAATTCTCGTGTCCGCGTCTCGCGGCCAAATGATGGAGAGTCCAATGAAAGTCTTTGGTATCGGAATCGTTGTCGCCATCGCGTTGGCAGCCATTGCGGCAACAGGTTTGAGTTTGTTTC
>JAXDOO010000451.1:0-7088 GCA_034668865.1 Alphaproteobacteria bacterium | reverse complement strand
GGACGCGGGCGCGAGCGCGCGCGCGGCCGCCCGGGCCCCGCGGCCGAGGTCGCGCATGACATCGGCAATGTCGCCGGAGCCCTCGACGGTCTTCAGCGGTGCGGTCATAACCCTTCAATCCTGCGGGGTTTTCCTACCACGTTAGATTCCTGTGGGCGAATCGTGGCAATGACGGGGCAATGGCGGAACCCGAACGGACGGCTTGCATTGGTTAGCAGTTTCCTTTGCGGTGGAAGGTGGTCATGCAGGCAGCTCGTATCCCCAAGCGCGTCCCGGTCGGAACCAAATATGTCATTGAAGGCAAGCGCCGCGCCGAGGGCGAGGTGCATGTCTTCTCGCGCTACCTGATCTTTCCGGACGGGCGCCGCGTCGAACTGCCCTCGGATGTGCCGCCGCTCGCCATGCCGCGCCGCCGCCGGGCGGCTTCGCAAAGCGCCCGCAAGTCCTGATTTTCTGTCCCGAATACCGACTCTCCCGGTCCTTCGAGACGCCGCGCTTCGCGCGGCTCCTCAGGACGAGGTCGGGGTACAGGCGCGCAAGCAAAAACCCCAGCCCTCCGGTGGGGCTGGGGTTGATGGGCGGCCTCTTCGGCCGCCTTCCGACTCATCACTGTGTCACGTCGCGCGGAAAGAACGCGGGCCTCGCGATTTGGTTCCGCATTGCGCCTGCGCTGGCCAGGTCCACCTGCCGGCGTTAACCTTCGGCCGCTGGGCGCAATTGATTTGTTTGACGCTTGCGGGGTTGTTCGGGGCATGCGCCGTCTTATCGGTATTGCGTTATTGTTGCTCTCCAGCCTTCCAGGCCAGGCGCAGGAGCAGCGGCCGGCGGCCTTCGTCGATGCGGCGACCGTGGTGCCCGGTCTCTTGGTCGATATGCGCTATTTTGGCGTCCATAATTTTGTCGGCCGCCGGATCGACGGGTATGAAAAGCCGGTGTGCCTGCTAACGATCCAGGCGGCGGAGGCGCTGGCCGAGGTGGCGCGCGATCTGACGCCCCGCGGGCTGAGACTGAAAGTCTTTGACTGCTACCGGCCGAAACGCGCGGTGGCGCACTTTATGCGCTGGGCCAAGGCGGTCGACGACCTGAAGAACAAACAGACCTATTACCCCGACCTGGACAAGAGTCAGCTATTCGCCGAGGGCTATATTTCAGCGCGTTCCGGTCACTCGCGCGGCTCCACGGTCGATCTCACCTTGGTCGATGGTTCAGGCGAACTCGATATGGGCACGTCATTTGACTTCCTGAGCTCGCGGTCGAACATGTTGGACCCGGCCGTGAGCGCGCAGGCGCATCGTCATCGCATGCTGCTGGGAGCCGCCATGAGCACGCGCGGCTTTCGCCCCTATGAAAAGGAATGGTGGCACTTCACTTTGCGAGGCGAGCCCTTCCGCGAGACCTATTTTGATTTTCCGGTGCGCTAGATATTCCGGAGGCGGGAAGAAGAGTTATTGCCCCGCCAGCACCATGTCGTCGCGGTGGATCATTTCCGCGCGGCCATCGAAGCCGAGGATCTGCGCGATCGCTCGGGAAGATTTGCCCCTGATCTTGTCGGCCTCGGCGGCGTCATAGGCAACGAGGCCGCGCCCGATCTCCGCGCCGTCGGGTCCGCGGATCACCACGGCGTCGCCGCGCTCAAAAACGCCGTCGATGCGCGTGATGCCGGCCGGCAGCAGACTCTTTCCTGCGCGCAGTGCTTTCACCGCGCCGGCATCGAGCGTGAGCGTGCCTTTCGGCTCCAGCGATCCGGCAATCCAGCGTTTGCGCGCCGTCACCGGATTGGCCGGCGTCAGGAACCAGGTGCAGGGCGCGCCTTCGGCAATCGCCTGCAACGGATGCTCAATGCGGCCGGAGGCGATCACCATATGGACGCCGGCGGTGGTCGCGATCTTTGCCGCCTCGATCTTGGTCTGCATGCCACCGCGCGAAAGCTCAGAGCCGGACGCGCCGGCCATGCTCTCGATCTCGGCGGTGATGCGCGGCACCAGCGGGATGAGCTTTGCATTGCGGCCGGCACCCGGCGGCGCGTCATAAAGCCCGTCCACATCGGAAAGCAGCACGAGCAGATCGGCGCTTGCCATGCTGGCGACGCGTGCGGCCAGCCGGTCATTGTCGCCATAGCGGATCTCGCTGGTGGCCACCGTGTCGTTCTCGTTGATCACCGGAATCGATTTCCACTCCAGCAGCTTGGCGATGGTGGATCGTGCGTTGAGATAGCGGCGGCGCTCTTCGGTGTCGCCCAGCGTCACCAGCACCTGGCCGGCGGTGATGCCGTGGCGGCCAAGCACCTCGGCCCAGGTGCGCGCCAGCGCGATCTGGCCGACGGCGGCGGCGGCCTGGCTGTCCTCCAGCTTCAACGCCCCGCGCGGGAGCTTCAGGACGCTGCGGCCGAGCGCGATGGCGCCGGAGGAAACCACCAGCACGTCGCGCCCCTGCTTATGCAGAGCGGCAATGTCGGCGGCCAGCGCGTTGAGCCAGTCATGCTGCAGCCGTCCGGCGGAAGCATCCACCAGCAGCGAGGAGCCGACCTTCACCACGATACGGCGGAAATCGGTGAGCGAGGGGGCTTTCATGGGCATTCGGGAACCAGAGAATTCAGCAATGCGACACACTTAGCATTAGTTGCCAAAACGCGACTATCTCGAATTCGGGAACATCTGCAATCACAGAGCGTCAATTAAACTAGGACCAATCGCCGAGACGAGGCATGCCCAAAATCTACATCGGCACTTCCGGCTGGAGCTATCAATCCTGGCGCGGGCCGTTTTTCCCCCAAGAGGTGAGGGTCAAGGATCATCTGCGTTTCTACGCCAGCCAATTCAATTCTACCGAGCTCAATGGCGTGTTTTACCGCACGCCCACCGTCGAGGCGGTGCGGGGCTGGCGTGAGCAGACGCCGGACGATTTCCTCTTTGCCTGGAAAGCATCGAAATTCATCACCCATTGGAAGCGACTGACGCCGAAATGCAAGAACAGCCTCGCGCTGATGGAATCGCGGCTGAACCTGCTCGGCCGCAAGGCGGGGCCGGTGCTGTTCCAGCTGCCGCCGCAGTTCAAGGCCGACCGCGAGCGGTTGGCTTCTTTCCTGAAGATGCTGTCGCGCTGTCGGACCTATGCCTTCGAATTCCGCGACAAGAGCTGGTACCAGGACGATATCTTTGAGCTTCTGCGCGAGCATGACATCGCGCTTTGTCTCTCCGATCACCGTGACGCGCCATCGCCCTGGGAGGTGACGGCCCGGCATGTCTATGTGCGCGGCCACGGCCCGGGCGGCGCCTACAGGGATCATTATAGCGACAAGACCTTGCGCGCTTGGGCGCGCGACATCGGAAAGTGGAAACGTCAGCGGCGCACGGTCTTTGTTTATTTCGACAATGACCAGAAATCCGCCGCGCCCATGGACGCGTTGCGGCTGATGCAGATGCTGGGGTTGACTAAAGAGAAAATCAGCAAGAGAGCCGCTTAAAGCGGCAGGACGGATTCTTCCCCGCGGCGGGAGATGATCGCTGCCTCTTCCAGATCGAGCTCGCGCTCCAGCCGTCGCCGCGCTTCGTCGGTAATGCGCCCTTCGCGCAAAAGCTGGAAGAGGAATTCGCGCTCCACCCGCAGCAAGTCAAGCTTCAGCTCCGCCACAGTTTCGCGTAATTCGTCGCCGACGAGTTGGCGGCGGCGGTGGTCGTGACGCAGGCGCAAGAGCTCGGCGACCTCGGTGGGGATCTCCCGGCTCGCAAGCAGTTCCTGCATCCGCCGATACGCCGCCTCGATCGCGTCCTGGCGCGCGGCGAGCTCCGCCTCATGTTCATTGACGCGTTCCACCTTGGCGTCCTTTGACAGCCCGAGCCAGCGGATCACCGCGGGCAGCATCAAGCCTTGTCCGACCAGGGTGACCACGATCACGCCGAAAGTGACGAACAGGATCAGGTCGCGATGCGGGAAAACTTGCCCGCCGGCGGTGAGAAAGGGGACCGCCAGCGCGGCCGCGAGCGACACCACGCCGCGCACCCCGACAAAGGCAAGAACGAAAGCCTGCTCCCAGGGGGGCGAAGGATCGCGGCGCGCCAGCGAGGGACTGAGCCAGCGCGGCAGATAAACGGCAGGGAAAACCCAGACGAAGCGGGCGAGGATCACGATGACGGTGACAAGCGCTACCGCGACCGCAAGATCGCGCAGGGAATAGGCCTCGATCCGGCCGAGCAGGGTGCGCGCCTGCAGGCCCACCACCAGAAACACGAAGCCTTCGATCAGATAGATGATCAAATCCCAGAAAAAGATTCCCTGCAGCCGGGTGGCGGAGGGGATCAGCAGCGGGCCTCTCCAGCTCACGTAAAGCCCGGCGGCGACGGTCGCGAGCACACCCGAGCCGCCGAGATGCTCGGGGACCCAGTAAGCGATATAGGGCGTCATCAGCGATAACGTGATTTCCACCCGGGGTTCTCGCGCCCACCGCCGCAGGCGCAGGCTGAGCCAGCCGACGGCGACCCCCCAGGTGATCTCACCTACGACAATGGCGGCGAAGGCGCCGGCCGCTTCGCCGAAGGCAAACGTGCCGGTACTGACCGCAACGACAGCGAATCGATAGAGGATCAGCGCGGTGGCATCGTTGGCGACTCCTTCGCCTTCCAGCACCAGCAAGAGCCGGCGCGGCAGCCGCAGCCTGCGCGCGACCGCGAGCGGCGCCACCGCGTCGGGCGGCGATACGATCGCGCCAAGCAGGAAGCCGACGGCCCAAGGCAGCCCGATCACGTAATGCGCCGCCACGGCAACAGCGCAGGTCGTGAACACGACAGCGCCGAAAGCGAGCAGAAAGATCGGCCGCAGGTTGAAGCGGAATTCCCGCCAGCTCATCGCGACGGCGGCGGAATAGAGTAGGGGCGGCAGGATCACCAGCAACACCAGCTCGGGCGCGAGCTCGATGCTGGGCAGACCGGGGACGAGGGCAAGGCCGATGCCCGCGATCACCAGCAGAATAGAGGGCGCAACATTCAGCCGGCGCGCGAGAATCGCGACCGCGACAAGCACCGACAGCAGCAGCAGTAAGAGTTGCACCGTCTCGGTCATGGATGAGAATCCCTGGCGGGATCATGCCGAAAACAAAATGCCCGGCGCAAGGCCGGGCATCTTGTGCAGAGGAGGTGAAACCTACACCGCGCAGACACGCCGCATTTTCGCGACCGCGTAGGATTTCGTGGCCCGATCATAGACGCGGACGCGCTTGATGCAATTAGTCGCTGGGGCGTAGTAGCCCGGCTCGTCGTAGTAGCCCGCGCCGTAGGGATAGCCGTAGCCATAACCGTAACCACCCAAGCCATAGCCTAGGGCAAAACCGCCCGCGCCCCACCACCAATTGCCATGACCATGACCATGACCATGACCATGGTGGTGATGCCCGTGATGGTGATGCCCGTTATGGTGCCCGGGGTGGCGCGCCGCCACCACCCGGTGGCCGCCCATGCCGGCTCGATGGACGCCGCCGCGGTGCGCCATGGCGACGCGCCCGCCGCCGTGGTAGGCCATGCCGCCGCGATAGCCGCCGCCACCCATGCGCATTCCGCCGCCGCCACCCATGCGCATTCCTCCGCCGCCGCCCATACGCATTCCGCCGCCGCCGCCCCCGCGCATTCCTCCACCGCCGCCACCTCGTACCAGCGTCATGATGCTGTCATCGCTGTCGCCGGCGGCAAGGGCGGAGAGCGGTCGCGCCACCTGCGCTGAAGCGGGAAGCGCGCCTGCGATAAACATGGCTGACGCGAGCGCCGCGGCACCGAAAGTCCCGGAAACGGTGATGCGCATGACAGGATCCTCCTTTTCAATAGGACAACACGAAGCATGATAATACGAAGCAGCGAACGTCACGGACAAAAGCGCGGCTTGCCGTCAGGACTGACATAGGTTCCGCCCACGACCTGGCCGGAGCGGTTGCGCTTGACGCAATAAGCCCAGGCATCGTCGGCGCGGTCGTCGTCGAAGCCGCCCGAGTCGCGATCACGCCTGCGCGGTTTGTGATGGGGCTTGTCATTCCGATGCCGCTCGGCGGCGCGTTCCTGCCCGTCGCGCGAGCGGCTCGCGCTGCGGCCGACGTCGCTGTGGCTGCTGCCACGACCGATATTGATGTCGGGACCGCGGCTGCCGCCCCGGTCGGCGCTGCCGCGGTCGCTTCCGCCGCGGTCACTGCCGCCGCGGTCGCCACCGCCGCCACCGCCACCACCGCCGCCGCCACCACCACCACCGCCGCCACCGCCGCCGCCGCCACCTCCGCCTCCTCGGACGAAGACGAGCAGGTCAGTGCCGCCGTCAAGCGCGAGCGCCGCGTGCGGGCGCGCAACTTGCGCCGCGGCCGAAAGCGCGCCGGTGATGAGGAGACCTGATCCGAGCGCGGCCGCAGCCAGGCCGCCAGAAAGGAATCGACGCATGACGAACTCCTTCTCAACGCCGTCGCCCGTCGACAATTTAGCTGAACGTGCTGTTGCCGGACAGTGTCCCTTGGGCCAATAGACCGGTGCAACTTGGCGGAGAGCGCCGCCTTATTTGGGAAACGTGCGGCCGGCGCCGCTGGGATGACAATCTTGCGCGCAAACGTCATGGCCGGGACAAGCCCGGCCATGACGCAGGAAGTTTTGGATCGCCGCGTTGTTACGGACACGCATGCGCGCGGCCGTCATAGCCGATATACGTGCCGGTGCTGGGGTCGTAGGTCCGGAAGCGGCTCATACAATAGGCCGTCGCGTCGTCATAGCCGCCGCCATAGGCGTAAGCGCCGGGGCCATAATCGTCGTAGCCATAACCGCCGTCGCCAAAGCCAAAGAATCGGTTCCCGCCGCGCACGACGATACGGCCGCGACCGTGGCCAAAATGACCGTGGCCAAAATGACCGCCGCCAAAATGACCCCCGCCGCCACCCATATGACCACTGCCGCCGCCGCCGCCATGACCGCCGCCTCCGCCATGACCGCCGCCACCACCACCACCGCCGCGTACGAGCGTGAGAAGATTGCTATCGCTATTGCCGGTCGCAAACGCGGCTTGCGCGGAAGTGGGAAATGCGCCGGCAACGATCAGGGCCGTTCCGAGCGCGGCAGCCACAAGGCCACCCG
>JAXDOO010000450.1:0-4396 GCA_034668865.1 Alphaproteobacteria bacterium | reverse complement strand
GAGCCGGGGGAGAAAGCGTCCACGCGGCCCGTGATGCGGTCATCGAAGCGCGCGCCGATGCAGATCATCACGTCGCAATCATGCATCGACCAGTTGGCTTCGAAAGTGCCATGCATCCCGAGCATTCCGAGCCATTGCGGATCGGACGCCGGATAGGCGCCGAGCCCCATCAGCGTCGATGTGATCGGATAACCGGTGAGCCGCACGAATTCGCGCAGCAAGTTGCTCGCCACCGTGCCGGAATTGATGATGCCGCCGCCGGTATAGAACAAGGGGCGCTTGGCCTTGGCGATCATTTCGACCGCGGCCTTGATCTTGTCCGGATCGCCCTTCAGCTTCGGGCGATAGGTCTTGTGCTCGGCATTCTTCGGCCGCTCATACATGCCTTTTGCAAACTGGATATCCTTCGGGATATCGACCACCACCGGACCAGGCCGGCCGTTGGCCGCGACATAGAAGGCTTCGTGCAGCACGCGCGGCAGGTCTTCGATATTCTTCACCAGATAATTATGCTTGGTGCAGGGGCGCGTGATCCCGACGGTGTCGCATTCCTGGAAGGCGTCGTTGCCGATGAGGTGCGTCGGCACCTGTCCGGTGATACAGACGATCGGAATCGAATCCATCAGCGCGTCTGTCAGGCCGGTCACCGCATTGGTGGCGCCGGGGCCCGACGTCACCAGCACGCAGCCGACCTTGCCGGTGGAGCGGGCATAGCCTTCCGCCGCATGCACCGCGCCCTGCTCGTGGCGGACGAGGATGTGCTTGATGTTCTTCTGCTTGAACAGTTCATCATAGATCGGCAGCACCGCGCCGCCGGGATAGCCGAAGAGGTGCTGCACGCCCTGATCGCTCAGGGCTTCGATCACCATTTCCGCGCCGCTCATTTCCTTCATCATCCGCTCCGAAACAACGCTCTCAACAGGAATCAAAAAGGGGCCCGAAAGCCCCCTGTTTTCGCGCACCGCCATCGCAGGGTTTCAGCCTGCGGCGATGCGCTCCCTTACCACCAGCAGCGTAATTAAATTACGTGCGCCCATCGCTAATACTCATTTCCTTGCGCGGCTTATAGGGGATGGCGACCTCGCCGGTCAAGCCTTTTTCGCCCATTCCGCCGCTATCGCCACTATCTGCTCCGCGCCGAGCCAGGGCCAGTCCGGCATCTGGTTGCGGAACCAGGTGGCCTGCCGCTTGGTGTAGCGCTTGGTGTCCCGCTTGCCGCCTTCGGCCGCCGCATCGAGCCCGATCTCCCCGCGCAGATGGCGGATCAGCCAGGGCACGCCATGCGCCTTCATCGCCGGCAGCATTGGATTAAGCCCGCGCGCGGCGAGCCGCTCCACTTCCGCCAGCGCGCCGCTCGCCAGCATGGCGTCAAAGCGCGTGTCGATCCGGCGGCCGAGCTCCTCGCGCTCAACATCGAGGAAAAATCGCGCGGCGCGCGCAGGCTCGATTATCGCGGGCATGCCTTCGCGGTGCCAGTCGGATAATGAACGGCCGGTCGCGAGCACGACTTCCAGGGCACGGGTGATGCGCGAGCGGTCACCCGGCATCAGTCGTTGCGCGCTTTCTGGATCGCGCATGCTCAGTTCGGCATAGAGCGGCGCTACGCCCTCGCTCTCCAGCCGCCCGCGCACCGTGGCGCGAATGTCCGCTGGTATCGGCGGCACCGCCGCGAGCCCGCGCGTCAGCGCCATGAAATAGAGTCCGGTGCCGCCGACAATGATAGGCACGTGCCCGGCGGCTTTTACTCCATCGATTGCCGTCTGCGCATCGCGCAGCCAGCGGCCGACGGAATAATTCTCCGCCGCGTCAACATGGCCATAAAGCTTGTGCGGCTGCTGCGCTTCTTCCTGCGGCGTCGGGCGCGCGGTGATAACCCGCAGGTCGCGATAGACCTGCATGGAATCCGCATTGATGATGACGCCGCCGAGTTTCGCCGCCACTGCAAGCGCCAGCGCAGACTTGCCGCTCGCGGTCGGGCCTGCAATAAGCACCGCTTGCCTAACGCCGCCGGTAGTTTGACCGTTGATCGCATGACTCACGTCGCCACCCTGATCTCCAATCCCGCCAAGCCTGCCGTGTACACGGCTCTGGTCGACGCGGCGCGTGTCGAACTGCCGGGCGCCGGCAAGCCGCAATGGCTGGCGCACAACATCGCCGCTGACATCCCTTTCACCCCGCCGCCGGACGCCGACGGCCGCGCGATTGCCAATATGCTGCGCGAACGGTTTCCCAGTGGCACCGACATAGTGGTGCAACCTGCCGAAGGCCGGCGCAAGCAGCTTTTCCTGGCCGACATGGATTCCACCATGATCGGACAGGAATGCATCGACGAACTCGCCGACTTGGTGAATCTGAAAACGCATGTCGCCGCTATCACAAAGCGCGCGATGCGCGGGGAGATCGCCTTCGAGCCGGCGCTGCGCGAACGTGTGGCGCTGCTGAAGGGCTTGCCGGTGACGGTGATCGACGAGGTTATCCGCGACCGCATCAGCGTGACGCCGGGTGCGCGCGCGCTGGTGATGACCATGCGGGCCAACGGCGCTTACACTTGCCTGGTATCCGGCGGATTCAAGTCGTTTACCGATCGCATCGCGGCGATGATCGGTTTTGACGAGAATCGATCCAATACCCTGGAAGTGGGCGCCGACGGCATGCTCGCCGGCCTCGTGCGCGAGCCGATCTTCGGGCGCGAGGCCAAGCTGCAGACATTGCTCGATCTGCGCCGGCAGCGCGGCATAGCCAAGGAAGCGACCTTGGTCGCCGGTGACGGTGCGAATGACCTGTCGATGATTGAGGAAGCGGGACTCGGCGTAGCCTATCACGCCAAGCCGGCGGTTGCCGAAGCCGCGCATGCGCGCATCGACCACGGCGATCTCACCGCGCTGCTCTACCTACAGGGCTATAAGCAGGAAGAATTTGTGGAGAATTAACTCCTCGATTGCCGCAGCACCCACCCTCTCTCTAAGGCAGAGGGAACGGAACTACTGCAGATTCAGCGCGACAAACCGCGTTTCGCCGTCCTTGTTCGCGACCAGGAACAGCGCGGACTTGCGCCCTTCCTTTTTGAGCTGATCGAGCCGCTGTTGCACGTCGCCCGCACTCGCGACCGCTACCTGCGAAATCTCCACGATGGTATCGCCCGGCCTCATCTGCTTTTCCGCCGCGGATGAATTCTGCTCCACCGCGGTGACCACCGCGCCCTTCACATTCTCCTTGATGTTGTACTTCTTGCGCAGGTCGTCGTTGATGTCGGCGAGATCGAGACCGAGCGCCTTCTTTACCGTCGCCGACTTTTCTTCCGTCGGTCCATTCGCCGTGATGGAAGCAAGCTTCTTGTCGCCGTCCTCGAGCCGGCCGACCTTCACGGTCTTCTTCTCTTCCTTGCCCTTGCGGATGATGATCACCTCGACCTCTTTGTCGACCGGTGTATCCGCCACCATGCGCGTGAGATCGCGCGTCTCCCTGATGTCCTTGCCGTCGAATTTGAGGATCACGTCGCCGGTCTCGATGCCGGCGGCCTTTGCCGGGCCCTTATCGTCGATGCCGGCGATCAGCGTGCCGCGCGCGGGCTTGATATTAAGCGCCTCCCCGATCTCGTCGGTCACCGGCTGAATTTTCACCCCCAGCCAGCCGCGGCGCGTCTCACCGTATTGCCGCAGCTGGTCGATCACCGCTACCACGGTTTTCGACGGCACGGCGAAGCCGATGCCGATCGAGCCGCCGGAGGGCGAGATGATCGCGGTGTTCACGCCGATCACCTCGCCTTCCAAATTGAACAGCGGGCCGCCGGAGTTGCCGCGGTTAATCGAGGCGTCGGTCTGGATGTAATTGTCATAGGGTCCGGAGTTGATGTCGCGGTTGCGGGCGGAAACGATCCCCGCCGTCACCGTGCCGCCGAGCATGAAAGGATTGCCGATCGCAATCACCCATTCGCCCAGCCGCAGCTTGTCGGAGTCGCCGAAATTCACCGCCGTCAGGGGCTTGGTGGGCGTGACCTTGAGCACCGCAAGATCGATCTTCTGATCCCGGCCGATCACGTCCGCCTTCAGGCGGGTGCCGTCGTTGAGGATGACGGTAACCTCATCTGCTTCGGAGATGACGTGGTTGTTGGTCACCACAATGCCGGCGGCATCAATAATGAAGCCGGAGCCGAGCGAATTCACTCGGCGCGGCGAGCCACCGCGCCCGCCCCGGTCACCATCGCGGCGGTTCTTGAAGAATTCGTCGAAGAATTCCTCGAATGGCGAGCCGGGCGGAAGCTGCGGCGAGGGCGAAGCTTTCGCCGCCAACGACTGCGAGGTGGAAATATTGACGACCGCGTCGATAACCTTCTCAGCTACATCGGCAATGGCGTCAGGGCCACGCGCCGCCGCAGGCGAAAACAGGGCTGGCAGAA
>JAXDOO010000449.1:0-3019 GCA_034668865.1 Alphaproteobacteria bacterium | reverse complement strand
CCTTCCAGGAACGGCTTGATCCGCTCCACCACTGCCGCCGGCGTCTTGAAAATATCTTCGACAACGGCCTGGATCTCCACGCCGCGTGTCGGATCAAGATCGAGCTTGCGCTTGGCGGCATCGGCGCGGAATTCCGCATCGGCCACGGTGTCGTCAAAGGCCTTGCGCAGGATCGCGACCGTTTGCGGCGGCACGCCCTCCGGCACCACCCAGGGCCTGCCAACATCCTGCGAGCTGAAGACCAGCCGTAGCGCCGCCTTGTCCTCCGGCGTCTTGGCCGCATCGAGCACGAGCGGGATGTTGGGCAATTCAGGGTGCTTACGGACACCGAACTGGGCCAGCAGACGGATCTTGCCATCGCGCAATGCCGCGGCTTGCGTTGCCTTGATGCTCGCCCAGGTAATCCCCATTATCCCGTCAACTTCGCCGCGCTCCATCGCCAGCATGCCTTCGGCGGTGCCTTGATATCCCTGCACGGTTTTGAACTTGGTGTGGAGGATGGCGTTGGCGATCGTGGGATAAGTGCTGGTCGAGCCGCCCGTGCCGGCCACCGGTATCTCAATTTTCTGCGCATCTTCGATCGTCTTGATCGGCGAATTCTCGCGCACCAACCCAATATGATATTCGCGCAGAGTAGAGCCGATCCAATTCATCTTGCGCGGATCGAACTTGGCCTGATCCGGCTTGAGCAACGGCAGCGTCGTCATCGCAGCATTGACCGCGCCGAGCACCGTGCCGTCCTTGGGCGCGACATTCGCGATATGATTCATCGCAACCAGCGAGCCCGCGCCGGGCATGTTCTGCACGACGATCTGCGGATTGCCGGGGACATGGCGGCGCAGATGATCGCCGACCAGGCGGGCATAGGCGTCGTAGCCGCCGCCGGGCGCCGATCCGACAATGATGCGGATCGTCTTGTCTTTGTAGAAAGGCTCTTGCTGGGCTTGAGCGGGTTGAACGATTGCGAACAAAGCGCTGAACAGGATAAACGGCGTGCGCCAAGCTCTGATTGCAGAATCACCGATCGCTGAGCCCATTGACTGACCTCCCCTCTCTTTTTCCGTCCTTCAGGGTACGAGAACGCGCCCTCCATTCATAGCCACCGCCTGGCCGGTCATGTAGGCGGCGTCAGAGCTTGCCAGAAAAGCGGCGAGCCCCGCCATGTCGTCAGGATAGCCGACGCGGCCAAGCGGGATCTCTTTTCTTCCGCGCGCGGCCAGCTCTTCCGGCGTGGTATTTTCCAAAGGCTGGGCGGTCATGGACACGCCGGGAATGATCGCATTCACCCGCACGTTCTGCGATGCCCATTCCAGCGCCAGCGTTTTGGTGAGCGAGAGGATCGCGGCTTTGCTGCAGGCATAATTGGCGCCCCTCGGCGCGCCTTCGACGCCGCGGCCGGACGCGATGTTGATCACCACGCCGCGCTTCTGCTTGAGCATGTGCGGACCGAAGGCCCGCACGATCAGAAACGGCGCGGTGATATTGACTCGCAGCGTACGTTCCCAGTCTTCCACCTTCATGTCGATGACGCTCGCGCGCGGATAGATGCTGGCGTTATTGATGATCAGATAAGGCGTGCCATAAGTCGCCAAAGTCTGTTCCACCGCAGCCGCAATTTGCCTGGCATCTGATAGGTCCACTTGGAAGAGGCGCGCCTCGCCGCCGGCGTCATTCACCTGCGACACCGTTTCTGCACCAGCTTCTGGGTTGATTTCCCAAGCCGCCACCTTGGCGCCGACGCTGGCAAATCGTTTGCAGAAAGCGCGGCCGAAGCCGCCGCCTGCGCCGGTTACAACAACGACATCGCCCGGCTTTATGCCGTCGCGGACAATTCCGTCATTCATCCCAGACTTCCCCCAGCTCTATTTTCTCATCGCCGAAACCGTTTCCGCGATTTGCTCCGCCAGCGTTATCGGCAGCGAGCAGGTTTCGCCGACGCAGACGAAGGCCGCGGCTTCCGGTGCAGCGGCGATCTTGGCCTGTGCCGGATGCGCGGCAGGCAGGGATTGTGCCGATGCCGCGCGCAGCACAATGCGATCGATGAAAGGTATCTTCAATGCCGCCGCGACAAAACGCTCCGCCTCTCTGCCGGTAACAACGATTTCGGCTGCACGCAGGCGCAGGTCGAGCGCATTGAGTAGCGCCACATGGCCGAAAAGATTCTGCGCCGCGATTGGAATGATTCCATCGAACAGCCGGTCGGCCTGGGCGCGCCAAGCATCGTTCCCGGTCAGGGACGCGAGCCGCACCAGATTCTGTGCGGCAAGCGCATTGGCATTCGGCGTCGCGTCGTCGCTGGTGGCCGCCGGCCGCACCACGAGGCCTTCCGCGTCGTCGGCGGTGAGAAAATAGCCGCCAGTCTCCGGATTGGCATAGTGCTGGTCGAAGGCCGTCTGGCTGGCCTGCGCCCAGGCGAGGAAGGCGCGTTCGCCGGTCGCCTCATACAGCGCCAGCGCGGCGCGGATCATGGCGGCAAAATCCGAAGCAAGGCCGGGAAACAAAAGCCGTCCTTCCCGCCAGGAATGTCCCAGCCGGCCGCCGCGCGTCATAGCCTCGGTGATGAAGGCGAAAGCGCGGCGCGCCAGCTCGATCCATGTCGGTTCGTCGAAAGCGATGCCGGCATTCACTAGCGCCGCGATCATCAGTCCGTTCCAGTCAGCCAGAACCTTGTCGTCGAGACCCGGCCGCACGCGCCGATCGCGCACCGTCAACAGTGCCGTCCGCAGGGACGAGAGCCGCGCTTCGTCTTCGCCACTGCGCTCACTGCGCGCGAGATTGTTGAGGATGTTGCGGCCTTCGAAATTGCCTTCTTCCGTCACGCCGTAATGGCGGGCGAAAAACTCGGCGTCTTCCTTGCCGAGCGCGTCGATGATTTCCTGCAGCGACCAGACGTAAAACTTTCCTTCTTCGCCTTCGGAATCCGCGTCGAGCGAAGCGCAGAAGGCGCCCTCCGGCGTTGTCATCTCGCGCACGAGCCAAGCCACTGTTTCGCGCGCCCGCCGGCGATAGAGCGGATTGC
>JAXDOO010000448.1:0-2863 GCA_034668865.1 Alphaproteobacteria bacterium | reverse complement strand
AGCGGATCAGGCGCTGCCACCAGCTGAACGCACCAGCCCGGCGATAGAAGAGCGACGGCGAACCCAAGCAAAAGCAGTTTTAACGTATGGCCAACAAAATTCACGGGTACCGCCAATCTTTTAGTCCGGACAGATAATGGCCAGCAGCAATTTCGGTTCCAGGAATTTGCCGGCCGCCGGTTGCTCGGCTTCGCTTGACTCCGCCACGGGCGGGTCGAGCGACATCGATCTCGCCAAGCTGTTCGAGCAATAGGGCATCGCCGACGCCATCAAGGCCAAGGCAGGCTCGCCCGCCGACAAGCAGGCGGCGAGCCTGGTTTGCGTTCTATCTGTTTGACTCGGAAGCGCGGCGACAATGCGCGTGGGGCTTAGCTTACCTATTGCCGCGGCTTGGAATAGAGCTCATCCACGAAGCCGGTGTCCGCGATCTGGCGCACGTGATGGAAGTCCCAAAGCTCCAAGGGATTCACCTTCAGCGAGTCTTTGTCCTTGTACACCGCTTCCTGATACACGTTCGAGATCGCATCCATCTGCGGGAACAGCTTGGTCGAAAGCAGCGGCGCAAGCGCGTCATAGGCGATGGTCGCCTTTGCACGATCGAGCTTGCCGTCACGCGTGTAGCGTTCCTCGATGATCTTGATCGATTTCTCGCGCTGCGTCTTGAAGAAGTGAATGCCCTCGATGATTCCTTTGAGGAACCGCTGAACCAGGTCGGGATTCTTTTCCACAAAGCTCAGGCTGGATGAAATGGTAGTGAACCAGATCATCGGAAACGGATCGAGGTCGATCACTTTCAGTCCGGCCTCCTTCGCAAACAGCGTCGCCGGCGGGGTGACAAAGCAGGCGTCGGCGCGTTTATCGGCCACCCACTGCCAGAGCGGGACTTTCTTGGCCGCGCCGCCGAATTTCTCCTCCGGGTCCATTGCGTTCTTTTTGTAGGCGACGGTCTTGATCATCTCGTAATCGTCGCGGTCCTTGTCGAGGCCATTCTGCTTCAGGAACAGCCAGTCGTTCAGCATGGGATGCGCGCCGCTGGTGGCCAGTTTCTTACCGCGAATATCCGCCACCGAATTCATGCCGGAGTCTTCACGCACCACGAGGGAGTTGTGAACGTGATTGACCGTTTGGCCGAGATAGACCCAGGTATCGCCATGTGCGCGGGAAGCATAGGTCGAGACGTGATTGCCGCCGACAAATTCGACCTCGTGCGTCGGCACCTTGCTATGCGCATCGGAGGAGGAAATCTGGAAATCGTAGTTGACGTCGACGCCGTACTTTTCCCAAGCACCGGATTCCGCAATGACGTGCAACAAGATCAGATGACTTGCGGCTCTATAGGGAAACTGAACTTTATCCATAAGACTTTCCTTTTTTGCTTATTCAGCCGGTGTGCCGCCGAGGAAGCGTAGCTTGTCTTTCCACTTCGCTTCGACCTGCTGCGAATATTGTTTCGAGACGGTGTTCACCACGGGGAACTTGTCCATCCAATGATAGGGCTTCACCGCATAGATGATGATGCGCGCTGAGGTGTGATCGTTGATGGCGCGCTTCTCCGGACTGATCGAGGGGTCGATATAGCCGCTGTAACAGCCGTCGATGATGTCTGTTTGGGTCTTCGGATCCCAGCGCGTCGCCATGGCCCACAAAATCTCTGGCGTGCTGGTGACGTCGATGTCGTCGTCAACAATCACGGTGATGCGGCCCATGTAAGCGCTTGGTCCCGCGCCGGTAGCGACCAGGCCAGCCATTTTGGCGTGGCCCGGATGCATCTGCTTGATCGAGATCACATTCATGAAACCCACGCCGGGGCCAAGCGGCTTCCAGACTCCAGTGACGCCGGGCACGCCGGCTGCTTCCAGGGCGTCCCAGATCGCGGCCATGCCGGCGAGGCTCGGCTGGCGGCCCGGAAAGGTCGGCTTCGCCGGCGGCTGTCCGATCAGAATGGGATCGTTGCGGTGATAGATCGCGCCGACGCGCACCACCGGCTCCTCGCCGGCATCGGTGGCGTAATAGCCGGGCCACTCGGCGAAGGGACCTTCCGGCCGCGTTTCTTCAGACGGCGGCGGCATGAAGCCTTCGAAGGCGAGCTCGGCATCGGCCGGAATCGGCAGGCCGGTAAGCTCGCCGCGCACCACCTTGATGGGGTGCCCGAGCCTTCCACCGGCGGAGTCGAGCTCCGACATCCCTTGCTTCGATGAAGTCGATGCCACGACCCCAAGGATCGGCGCCTGTCCCACGCAGACCACCATCGGGCAAGCTTGCCCTTTGGCCCAATATTTCTCGCGAATGATGCTGCCGTGCTTGCCGGGCTCGATGAAGACGGTGAGCGTCTTGTCGTCCTGCACCTGCACCCGATAAGTGCCGAGATTGACCCAGTCGGAATCCGGGTCCTTGTTGATGACCAGGCACTCGGTGCCGATGTAGGGCCCGCCGTCGTGCTCATGCCAATGCCCGGCGGGGAAGGCGCGGATATTCACCTTATCGCCGCGCATGATGTTCTCGGTCACCGGCCCGCCATTGACCCATTCCGGCGGAATCGGATCGGCTTCCCAGCGCCGGCGCGCGCGAAATTTCTTTAATGCCTCGAGCGAGAGATCGCTCTGGAAGATGCGCGAGAAGCGCACATTCATCAGCACGCGGTGGCTCTTCGGATAACCGGGAATGTCCTCGAACAAGAGCAGCGGCGGATAGCGGTCGCGCAGGCTCAACTCATAGAGCGCACCCATCTCCAGATAGGTATTGGCGCCCTTGATGACTTCGAGTTCTCCGCGCTCGCGCGCAATCCGGATGAGTTCACGCAGGTCACCCTGTGCAGCCAGGCGCTGCTCATCCGTTGCAGGAGATGGAGTGTTCATTCGATTGC
>JAXDOO010000447.1:0-5479 GCA_034668865.1 Alphaproteobacteria bacterium | reverse complement strand
TAAAGAAAAAGCCCGGCACCTTTCGGCGTCGGGCTTTTTCTCATTCCAAGATCAGCGAAGCTTATGCTTCCTGCAGGTTGGAGGCGGCGCTCTTGCCGCGCTCGCTCACCACGTCGTAGCTGATCTTCTGACCCTCTACGAGGCCACGCATACCAGCGCGTTCGACCGCGGAGACGTGAACGAACACGTCAGGCCCACCATCGGTCGGCTGGATGAAGCCGAAGCCTTTTTGCGAGTTGAAAAACTTTACCGTACCTACGGCCATTGTAGCTCCTTTGTAACGCACATCGGCGTTTGCTCGGCGGCTCGACTATCGCGCCGCCTTGTCCGAATTCAGCGTTGTCAGGGAGAAGCCCCTTTCGGGGAAAAACCAGATCAGGCGAAATCTCGAACGCTGCACACATAAACGTATTCGGCCCAAATTGCAACCAACCGGCGCGATTAAATCGCGCAGGATTACCGGCGAGAAACCCACTTTTTCGAGTGTTGAATCAATCCGGCACAACGCGTTAGCTCTGCATTTGCGGCAAAACCGATTCCTTACGGCAGATATGGCGCGGATCTCCTGGCTCCTGCTTTTGATCGGCATCGCCGCAAGCGGCTGCGCGGACCGCTACGCTATCGAGACCGAACGCAAGATCCTCGAAGCGCAGAACGTCAGGCCGCTGAATTACAAACCTGATCTGCTCGCCTTTATGCGCAGCTATCTCAATAATCCGGAGAATGTGCGCAATGCGGCCATGTCGGAGCCGGAGAAACTGATGGTCATCGACCTCGAACGCTACGCCAGCTGCCTCCGCTACAATGCCAAGAACAATGCGGGACGCTATACCGGCTTAAGGGATCGCCTTGCGGTCTTCGTCTCCGGCAAATTCGATCGCCTGATCGAGCTCAGCCCAGCCGACCGGGACGCAGGCGCCGGGAGCGAAGTTTTGCGGCCCCTGCGTGACTATTGCGCCTCTGCTAGCTATCAGCCGTTCCCCGAGCTGGAACAGTTACGCCGCTAGCAATCAGCCGGGGGCGGATAGCCGTGCCGGCCGCCCCGATAGTCCTCCACGAGGTAGCTCCCCTGTCCTACCGCCTGCAAATAATTCGGCCCGACCGGCGACTTGCCCTGCCCGCCGGGGATATCCAAAACATAGGTGGGCTGGCACAGGCCGGAAAAGTCGCCGCGCAAGGCACGCATCAAATCCTGCCCTTGTTCAATCGAGGTGCGCAGATGCGCTGTGCCGGGCGCCAGATCGCCGTGATGCAGATAGTAGGGTTTGATCCGGCACTCGACCAAGCTGCGCATCAGGTCGCCAAGCGTCTGCGCATCGTCGTTGACACCCCTCAGCAGCACCGACTGACTGAGCAGCGGAATGCCGGCATCGGCAAGCCGCGCGCAGGCGGCGCGCGCTTCCCCAGTCAGCTCGCGCGGATGATTGACGTGCAGGACCACATAAGCGGCCTTGCCGAAGGATGTGATGGCGCCCACCAGTGCCGGCGTCACACGCCCGGGATCCACGACCGGAAGGCGCGTATGCAGCCGCAACACCTTCACGTGGTCAATTGCCGCCAATTGCTTCACGACGGCTTCTAGCCTTCGCGGCGACAGCACCAGCGGATCGCCCCCCGTCAGAATGACTTCCCAGATTTCTCGATGCTGACGGATATAAGCCAGCGCCTGTTCCAGGGCGTCAGGGGTGAGGGCATGCTTCTGTCCCGGGCCTACCATCTCGCGCCGGAAGCAGAAGCGGCAATAAACGGCGCAGACATGCACGAGCTTGAGCAGCACGCGGTCGGGATAGCGATGCACGATCCCTTCCACCGGGCTATGGGCGTCGTCGCCGATCGGATCTGCCCTCTCCTCCCGCTTCGTCACCAGCTCGGCAACATCGGGAAGGAATTGGCGCGCGATCGGATCATTGGCGTCGCCTGGATCGATCAGCCCCGCCACGGCGGGCGTGAGTGCGACCGCATAGCGCGCGGCGACTTTTTCCAGCTCGGCCACCTGGTCGGCGGAGATCAGCCCACTCTCCTCCAACTGCGCGGCACTGCGGAGGGTGCGTTCAATTGATCTCATGACGTTGGTCCATTCTCGCACGTGAGCGGTGCGTTTTGCCGGGCATCCGCGCCTTAAACAAGGCGAAAGCGCCGGGCTAATTTGGGGCATCGGTCGGCGGCGTCCACAGAACCTGATCGATGCGTGAGGCGCCGGTGACCAGCATCACCAGCCGGTCGAAGCCAAGTGCAATCCCGCTGGCGGCCGGCATGGCGCCGAGGGCGGCGAGGAAATCTTCGTCCAAGGGATAGCTCTCGCCATAGCGCCGCTTCTTCTCCGCCATCTCTTCCGTCAGGCGGCGGCGCTGCTCCTTTGGATCGTTCAACTCACCGAACCCGTTCGCCAGTTCAACCCCACAGGCGTAAAGCTCGAATCGCTCGGCGACCCGCGCATCGTGCGGCGACGGCCGCGCCAGTGCCGAAAGGACGGCGGGATACTGGTCGAGGATGGTGGCCCGGCCAATGCCAAGCTTGGGCTCGATCTTTTCCACCAGCACGCGGCTGAAGATATCGGCCCACCTGTCGTCGTCCGCGATCTGCACACCGGCGGATTGCGCAGCGGCGGCAAGGCCATCGCGGTCCGTTTGCTCGCCCTCAAGGGTCACCAGCAGATCCACGCCGGCGTGGCGCTGGAAGGCCTCCGCCACGCTAACGCGCTCCGGCGGCAACGACGGATCGATGCTGCGGTCGCGGAAGCTGAAGCGGGTGACAGCCGCGCCCTCTGCGGCCAGCGCCAGCAAGGCGGCGCAGTCCTGCATCAGCACGTCATACGGTTCATTGGCGCGGTACCATTCCAACAAGGTGAATTCCGGCGCATGGAGCGCGGTGCGCTCACGATTGCGAAACACCCGGGCAAAATCGAAAATCCGCCGTTCCCCGGCTGCCAGCAGCTTCTTGCAGGCGAATTCCGGCGACGTGCGCAGATAGCGCTGCACAGATGCGCCATCGGGACCGCGCAGCTCGGTGGCAAAGGCATGCAGGTGGGTCTCGTTACCGGGCGAAGGCTGCAGGATGCCGGTCTCCACCTCGAAGAAATCATGCTCCGCGAACCATTGTCGCAGTCGCGCCGCAATCCGGCCCCGGGCCAGCAGGAAGGGCCGCCGGTCGGCATGCAGGGCCGGAGTCCACCAGGGCGACGGCTCGGTCATTCCTAAATTGCCTCAGTAACATCAAAAGCGCGGGAAATGCTGGCATCCGGCCTCAGGATCAGTATGGTGCGGCCCGAAATCACCGCTGGAGCACTGCCCCCACAATGGGGCTAGCCCCAGCCTCCACCATCCGAGGAAGATCTCAGTGAAAGTCATCGCCAGTTCGCTTCGTAAAGGCAATATCGTCGAAATCGACGGCAAGCTCTACGCCGTGCTTAATGCCGAAAACTTCCATCCCGGCAAAGGCACTCCGACGACCCAGGTCGATATGCGCCGGATCAGCGACGGGGTGAAGACTCAGCAGCGCTACAAGACCACGGAACAGGTCGAACGCGCCCATGTTGAGGACAGCGAATTCAACTATCTCTATCGCGACGGCGACGGCTTCCACTTCATGAACAACGACACCTATGATCAAGTGGCGGTGCTAGCCGATGTAATCGGCGACCAGGCCGCGTTCCTGCAAGAAGGCATGAAGGTCAAGCTCAGCATGCATGAGGGCATAGCGGTGTCGATCGAGTTGCCGCCGCGCGTCACTTTGGAAGTCGTGGAAACCGAGCCATCGATGAAGGGCCAGACTGCCTCGGGCTCGTTCAAGCCGGCCAAGCTCTCGAACGGTGCCCGCACCATGGTGCCGACCCATATCGTTACCGGCACCCGGATCGTGATTATGACCGCCGACGGCTCCTACGTGGAACGCGCCAAGGACTGATCCTGCACCGGCGGGACGAGATATCTTCGGGCATCGCTGGCGGCCGAAGCGCGCGCTGCAATTGCTTGGGCACATTGCGCAGCTAGGATGCAAGTTATGACGAATCTTACCCGCCGCTCATGGCTCGCCGGCATGCTCGGCGCCTTCTCCTTTCTTGCCGCGCGCAACCCAGCGCAGGCGCAGAATTCCTCGATGAACTTCGAGCGTTGGGTCGCGGCTTTTCGGCCCCGCGCGCTCGCGCGCGGTGTTTCGGAACAGACCTATGATCGCGTGATGAACGGCGTGAAGCCGGACACCTCGGTCTATGCGCTCGACCGTGCGCAGCCGGAATTCACCGAAAAACTCTGGCAATACATCAATCGCCGCTGCTCCGACCACCGTGTGATCACCGGCAAGACACGGGCGACGGAACATGAGGCGCTGCTAGCGAAGATCGAAAAGGATTACGGCGTCGACCGCTATCTCATGCTCGGCTTGTGGGGGATGGAGTCTTCGTTCGGCGATGTGGTGGCCAATCCGCGCTACATGCGCCCCATCATCCCGGCGCTGGCAGCACTGGCCTGGGGCGAGCCGCGCCGGCGCAAATACTGGGAACAGGAATTGCTCAACGCTCTGGTCATCATCCAGCGCGGCTGGGCCGAACCGGCCGAGATGGTTGGCTCCTGGGCCGGCGCCATGGGCCATACCCAATGGATGCCCGAGGTCTGGCTCAATATGGGCATCGACCACAACAAGGATGGAAAGATTTCTCCCTTCCAGCTTGACGATGCCCTCGCCGGCACCGCCGCCTATATCGCCAAGCGCGGACGCTACCGGCGCGGCGAGATCTGGGGTTGCGAGGTGCGACTGCCGGATGGTTTCAACCGGCAGTTGGCCGACAAGAAGACAAGACGCACTTATGCCAAATGGCGGGAGCTTGGCGTCGCACGCGCTGACGGTGCGGCTTTCGCCCGGCCCGGCGATGAAATTCGGCTCTGGATCCCCGAGCGCGGCGGTCCTGCTTTCCTGATCGGGCAGAATTATTTTGCCTTCCGTTCTTACAACCCGTCGGATTCCTATACGCTGGCGCTGCTGCATCTCGGCGACCTGGTCCGCGGCCTGCCGGATTTCCAGCAGCAATTTCCCGGCGGCGAGCGCCGGCTGACTTTGGCGGAATTGAAGGAGATCCAAACACGCCTCACGGCGATGGGCTTGGACACGCAAGGCACCGATGGCCGCGTCGGCAACGACACCATGAAGGCGGTGCGCGCCTTCCAGCAGAAGGTCGGCATCACTCCTGCCGATGGCTATCCCGGGCTACGGGTGCTCGCCGGTCTGCGGCAAAGTGGGTAGCCACTTCTCTCCCCTCATGGTGAGGAGCGTCGCGTCGCGTCTCGAACCATGTAGGCCTGGTCTTTGCTGCCTGCCCTTCGAGACGGCGCATCGCAGCCAAGTGTACGCAGGCTGCGCCTGCTATGGCGCCTCCTCAGGATGAGGCGGAATTTTTTACGGCGCCATTCGTGGCTAAATCTTGAAGCTCTCGTAAGTCGAGGGATGAAACATCTCGTCGACCTTCACCAGCCGCGAGGACAAACCT
>JAXDOO010000446.1:0-3128 GCA_034668865.1 Alphaproteobacteria bacterium | reverse complement strand
CTACGGGAAATCCTTCACTTGCGGTGGGAGCACGTCGATTTCGAGCGCGGCTGCCGATTCCTGCCGGACAGTAAGAGCGGCCGGAAGACGATCATCCTCAATGCGCCCGCCCTTGCGGTGCTGAATGCGCTGGAGCGGGTCGGACCCTACGTGGTGCCCGGTGACGATCCCGAACAACCGCGCCACGACCTAAAACGCCCTTGGGATGCCGTGACCCTCCGCGCCGGCCTTATCGGAGTTCGCATTCACGATTTGCGGCACACCTATGCGAGCTTTGGTGCCGGGGGAGGGCTGGGGTTGCCGATTATCGGCCGATTGCTGGGCCACGCTCAGGCAGCGACCACCGCGCGCTACGCGCATCTCGATAATGATCCGCTGCGGCGCGCTTCGGAAGCAATCGCGGGGCGAATCGCCGCTGCGCTTGATGAAAAAAAGACCCAATTGGTCGCGACGCTTGTGAAAAGCCGAACTGCGTGAGCCGCGCACCATTTAATTCTCGGCTCTGTCCTGATTAGGCTCGCGCGCTCAGTCCTCGCCAATTTCTCAACGAGGAGCTGCTTGCTTGCGGCAATGCAGCCCGTCTTAGGCGCGGGCGACCAGTTCGGCACGGGAAACATTACGCAGAGCTTCTTGTCCTGTTTCAGTTTTGTCATTGATCCGGCACAGTACGAGCACGCCTTGCGGTGGCGCCGCATGGCTGCCTGGCACCTTCCGGCATTTGCTGATCGCCGCTGAATCGAATCGTTCCAATTCGCGCAGGTACGTAAGCATGTCATTGAGATTCAGATGAGAAAGTAGCACAATACCGTTTATTTACATTTCAGTTCTAATCTACTAGCGGTGCGAGATAGTGAGGCCGCCGCACACGTTAGCAATGAGCGTGTTTTTTTAGTGCGGTGCTCGTCAGATGGACGGTGCCGTTGTCCTTCGGCGGGGTGCCGATCCCGTTGCGGGATCTTCGCAACCCATGGAAGGCGAAATGACACCCAAACATTTGTGGACAGGATGTTTCGTGAGCGTGTTGTCGCTCACATTGATGGCCGATTTCGCTCAGGCACAAACAATCACGGCGGCCAGTCCCAGCATCAAATCGGATGTGACCATGGGCGAAGCCGCTCGCGCGGCTATGACGCGTGGACGTCTGCTGATGAATACTGCTGACGCCGCCTTGAAGCAGGCGGCAACGGACGCGGCGTTGCTGGAGGACGCGTCGCGGTCGGCGCCGTCCGAGCTGACTCCGCAGGACGGCGGCGGCGACGCCAAGGCGCCTGTGATCGTGGGTGGTCACAGCTTTGCCGGCCAATCCGCGACCATGTCGTCACCTCCGGCTTCAACCGGCGCGATCGGTCCGTTCTCCTATATCCAGACCGTCAACATGTCGGTCACGATCTACAATCGCACAACCAATGCCGTAATCGCGACCGGCACGCTCAATCAGCTCGCTGACAACGCGGCGACCGTCGACAGCTTCGATGCACAAATCAATTGGGATGCGTCGACGAACCGCTTCTACTACGTGATGGACTCGGTTTTCTCGTACCCCACCAACAACAAGCTGGCCTTTGGCTTCAGCAAGACCAGCAATCCGGCGAATGTCACTACTGATTGGTGCCATTATCTCTACACGCCGGGTGACCCGGCGCGTTTCCCGTACTTTCCGAAGCTGGGCGACAGCCTCCATTTCATGATCATCGGCGTAAATTCGTTCAAGCCCTATATCATTCCCGGTGGCACTTTCGTTGGGGCGGACCTGATCGCCATCAGCAAGCCGCCGGCCGGAACGACGTGCCCGACGGCCGCGACCTTCAAGAAAGCAACGCGCCTTTCCCTCAAGGACACCGCCGGCAAAAACGTGTTTGCGCCGGTGCCCGCGAATCAGATCGATAGCAGCTCGACGGGTTATGTGATGGCGCGCAATGGTACTCTGCCGTCGAACAGGCTGTGGTTCTTCAGCGTGACGCGCAATGCGACTGGTTTCCCGGTCTTCGGAAGCCCTCGCGGGTTGAACGTCCCGAGCTATACCATTCCGCCGGCGGCGTCGCAGCCGACGTTCGGGCAGTTGCTCGATACGCTGGATGCACGCCCGACCCAGGCGGTGCAGGCGGTCAATCCGGACAGGGGCACGTTCTCCTTCTGGGTCCAGCACACCGTCAAGCAGGACGCTCTGAACCTTGCCGAAGTGCGGTGGTATGAGATCAACCCTGTTCCGGCATTGCCCGTGCTGCTCCGAAGCGGGAAGATCAACAACACCAAGTCGCACGTCTACAATGCGGCGATTTCACCGGACCGCCGTAAGGACGGCGCCACCGTGGCGTTCGGCGACAGCTTTGTGATCCAGTACAACGTTTCGGGCAGGGCCAGCGCCATCTCGCCTCGCATCGTCGCGGGATCGAGCTTCAACGGCGGTGCCCTGAGCTTTGCCTTGATAAAGAACGCGGTCGGGCCGTATCGGGACTTTACCTGCCCGAACCCCGGCGACGTGTGCCGCTGGGGCGACCACTGGGGCGCGGCGCCGGATCCGAGGCCCACGACGCGGGGACGCGGCGAGGTGTGGATCACGAACCAGTACTCGGGTCTCGTGAATCCACCGAAGAGCACCGCAAACTTCCGCACCTGGATTTCGGCGGTCCAGCCCTGATCGGTCTTTCCTGATCTGGGTGTCGAAGGGTTGCCTGGGCGCCGAGCCGGCGGCATGGATGGCTTCGACCGGAGGCGCCGTCGCGTTGGCGCCTGCGTAATGCCCTGCGGATCTACCCGCAAACACTGGTCGTTCCTGCCTGTAACTTGCGAGCGCAAGGCGGGCACGACTGAGATCCTCTCGCGCGACAGCGAGGATCTCATCGGCTGTATCCAGCGCCGCTAATGCGGCCGGCGACGGGTTTGGGCGTTGTACCGAAATGCCAAGCCAAGCGGAATCGATGGCAGCAAGGGCCGCGTGAACGTTAGTTACCGCGCTCTATCGCGTCGTAGAGAAGATCTCCTCAGTGGTCGGCAGCATGTACGCCTTTGCTGGTCGCACGGGCATCGTGCCCGAAGGCACCAATCCAGCGCGCGGGATCGACAAGTTCAAGGAAGCCCGCCGCGAGCGGTTCCTGACCGGCGAGGAACTGGAGCGGCTGGGCAGCGCG
>JAXDOO010000445.1:0-4362 GCA_034668865.1 Alphaproteobacteria bacterium | reverse complement strand
TTTAATATCGCTTCGGCTTAAATTCTGACGAGAACAAGCGGTTGATAGGACTCGCAATGCTCGTTCGGCCTGCAAGCAGGGCCCCGACCAAGCGACAACGAGCCGATCGCTGAGGATATTGACCTTTTGAGCGAACCCTACCTCAAAAGACAGCCCTCGCTTGGCCAGTATTTGATTGATATCCCCGACAAGTGGGAGATTGGTTCGTAGGCCGGTTTTCCGCTCGGAGGACAGGAGCACATCGCCCACAACGATAGGAGCTCCGCGAACCGGCACCCGGGCAATCAAGGTCATCGTGTTCGTCTCTCAATTTGAGTAGCTGAAGCATACCCGCCCCTCCATGATGGCGGTCGCAGTCAATAATCATACTGTGGCGCAAAGTAACTCGGCTCGTCACACCGCCCACGAAACGCTTCGCGCGCACTTCGCGCAATGTGACCTGACTCCAGCCGGGCAAGAGATGCTCCCCGTGGCGGGGCCTAAGACGACCGCGCGTCTTACTGGCGCTCCCTACGGGAATCGAACCCGTGTTTCAGCCTTGAGAGGGCCGCGTCCTAGACCGCTAGACGAAGGGAGCGAAGGGCCTTGGAATTAAACAACATCAGGGGCTAATGCAAGCGCGCGCGGGCGCGCCTGCATGACGCGCGCGCTAGTTTTGCTTGGCGATGATCTGTTCCTTGATGTCGTCATAGACGTTCTTCGGAACGATCTTTTTCTGCACTAGCTCGTCCTTGCCCTTATAGGGCCTACCCTTGATGATCGCTTCGGCCCGCACCGGACCGATGCCCTTCAGCGGCTCAAGCTGCGCCTTGCTGGCGGTGTTGATGTCGATGAGTTCGCCGGCAGGCGCCGTCGCGGACGGCTTTCCGGGGGCCGTGCTCGGCTGCATGGCGCCGCCTTGGGCCAGCGCCGGGAAAGCGGCAAAGAGGGGAAGAACCAAACCAAGGATCAGGCCGTGAATGCGCATGGGTACCTCCGGGGTGAAAGCGCTGCTGACTAACGACGCAGGATGCCGCCCAGAGTTCCACGCACAATGGCGCGGCCGATCGATCCCCCCATTGACCCGCCCAGCGACTTGCCGATGTCGGCGGCGATTTTCCCTGCAACCCGATTGGTGACGGTGCGGGTGATTTCGCGCGTCACCAGTTGTCCGGTCGACAGCCGCTTTCCGCGCGGGCGGTTGGTGCCGAAAATTCCGCCGAACACATCGCCGAGCTGGCCCAGAAAGCCGCCACCCTGCCCGGGCTCCGCTTCGGCGGTCTCGACCGCCACGCGCTTTTGCAACATCTCGTAGGCGGATTCCTGGTCGACCGCGGTGTCGTATTTGCCCTTCAGCGGGCTCGCCGCGATGACCGCGCCGCGTTCCGCCGGCGTGATCATGCCGAGCCGGGCCGAAGGCGGGCGGATCATCGTGCGCTCCACCATCGAGGGCACGCCATTGCCTTCGAGGAAAGACACGAGCGCCTCGCCCTTGCCCAATTCGGTGATGACCTGTGCGGTGTTGAGCTTCTTGTTTGGGCGGAAAGTGTCGGCGGCGGCTTTGACCGCCTTCTGATCGCGCGGCGTGAAAGCGCGCAATGCATGCTGCACGCGGTTGCCGAGCTGCGCGAGCACCGTCTCCGGCACGTCCAGCGGGTTCTGCGTGACGAAGAAAACACCGATGCCCTTCGAGCGGATCAGACGCACCACCTGCTCGATCCTTGTCAGCAAGGGTTTCGGCGCATCGTTGAACAGCAGATGCGCCTCGTCGAAGAAGAAAACCAGCTTCGGCTTGTCGAGATCGCCGACTTCCGGCAATTCCTCGAACAGCTCCGACAGCAGCCAGAGCAGGAAAGTCGCATAGAGCTGGGGATTTTCCACCAGCTTGTCCGCCGCCAGGATATTGATGATGCCGCGCCCGTCGCGGTCGGTGCGCATGAAGTCGTCCAGGTCGAGCGCAGGCTCGCCGAAGAAGGCATTGGCGCCCTGGTTCTCCAGCACCAGCAGCTGCCGCTGGATCGTACCGACGGTCGCGGGCGATACATTGCCGTAGACTTTTTGCAGTTCGGTGGCGTGGTCCGCCACCTGGGTCAGGATCGCCCGCAAATCCTTCGGATCGAGCAGCGCAAGCCCCTGCTCGTCGGCAAGACGAACGGCGACGTTGAGCACGCCTTCCTGGACGTCATTGAGCTGCAGCATCCGCGACAGCAGCAGCGGTCCCATTTCGGAGACGGTGGCGCGGATCGGATGACCCTGCTGGCCAAAGACGTCCCAGAAGACGACGGGAAATTGGTCGGGCTGGTATGCCAGGCCCATCGATTGCGCTCTCTGCACCAGCGCTTCCTTGGCCTCGCCCACGGCGCTGACGCCAGACAGATCGCCCTTGATGTCGGCGGCGAATACCGGCACGCCGGCTTGCGAAAAACCTTCGGCCAGCACCTGCAAGGTCACGGTCTTGCCGGTGCCGGTCGCGCCGGTGACCAGCCCGTGACGATTGCCGAACCTGAGATCGAGCACTTCATACTTGCCGCTCTTGCCGACAACGATCCCGTTGGCGGGAGCCGCGGCGTCGTCCGGGCGTTTCTTGGAGGCTTTGGCTGGGGTCTTCGACATGTTTCCTCTCACGTGCCGTGAAAATAGCACCGCCCGATTGGGCTGAACACTGGCCGATCGGTTGGCGAGGCTGTTACGGCTCGACCAAGAACTTCAACCGCCCAGCGGGCTGCAAAGTTCTTGCATCAAAGGTGCGGATCTCAATCGCATCTGCGATCTGGATGGTGACCGTAATCCGGTCGCCGGCCGCAACCGTGCTGATAATGCGTGCCCCTTTCGGCAGAGTCGCGGTCACGTCGACGATGCCCGCGCTTCCTTCGGCCTTGAAAACGCGATAGCCGATAACGGCAAGCACCGCCCCGACAGCCAGCACCGTGGTCAATGCCGAAACCAGCATCAGCATCCGCACCTTGGCGGCGAGGCGCGCGGCTTCCGGGTCGAGCGGCTCTTCGGATCCGGATAATGAAGTGCTCATGACGATGTCGCAGGGTTCCAGTGAAGAAGTCATCATCGCCGGCGAGGAAGCCGGCGAGCGGCTGGACCGCGTGCTCGCCGCCCGTATCGAGGCGCTGTCGCGCTCGCGTCTCAAGGCCCTGATCCTTGATGGCGCGGTGGCGATCGGCGGCCGCACGATCCTTGATCCGGGCTATCGCGTCAAATCCGGCGAGGTCGTCACCGTCGCGGTTCCGCCGCCCGAGCTGGCCGAGCCGCTAGGCGAGGATATTCCGCTGAAGGTGGTTTACGAGGACGACGATCTCATCGTCATCGACAAGCCGCGCGGCCTCGTGGTGCATCCGGCGGCGGGAAACTGGACCGGCACGTTGGTCAATGCGCTGATCGCGCATTGCGGCGACAGTCTTTCCGGCGTCGGCGGCGTGCGGCGACCCGGCATCGTGCACCGGCTCGACAAGGATACCACCGGCCTGATGGTGGTGGCCAAGAACGATGCCGCGCATCGCGCGCTCGCCGACCAATTCGCCGACCACGGGCGGACCAATGAATTGCGGCGCGGCTATCTGGCTTTCGTCTGGGGCGCGCCGGATCGCCCGAAAGGCACGATCGATGCCCCGCTCGACCGCCACCCGCATTCCCGCGACAAGCGGGCGGTGCGGCAAGGCGGGCGGGAGGCGGTAACGCATTGGGAGGTGCTGCAACGCTACACCGGCACCGATGGCAAGCCGGTGGCGAGCCTTCTCGCCTGCCGGCTGGAGACTGGAAGAACCCACCAAATCCGCGTGCATCTGGCGCATATCGGGCATCCGTTGTTGGGTGACGACGTCTATGGCCCGGGCTTTCGGACCAAGGCCGCGCACCTGTCCCCTCCCGCCCAGGCGGCGCTGGCAGCCCTTGGAAGGCAGGCCCTGCATGCTTATCTATTGGTGTTAGAGCACCCTACCTTAGGGAAGATCCTGCAGTTCCGTTCGGAACTGCCGGCTGATCTCGCTCGTTTATCACGCGTCCTGACCGCGAATGGCGGGACGCGGGCAGAGCCCTAATCCGGCGAAATCCGTAACCAATCAACGGCTTGCAGCGAATAAGCTGGCAGCTGTGACTTGTCGGCGCGGGGGCCCTATTTATTTGGCCCCCCGGGTCCTGTATGCTGCGTATGCGATCTGCTCTTCGCAATCGCAGCATTGGATGCGCCGTCGGCTCCTGAAGCGGCGGCACCACATGCCCGCCGATCCCCGGGGGCAGCAAACTGGAGGGCGCTAACGATGGCCCGTTCCTCGGCCTTGCCGATCCTGACGGCCGAATCCGGTCTTACCCGCTATCTGGAAGAGATCCGGCGGTTTCCAATGCTGGAACCGCAACAGGAATACATGTTGGCCA
>JAXDOO010000444.1:0-9174 GCA_034668865.1 Alphaproteobacteria bacterium | reverse complement strand
ATTGGATCAAGGCCAAATGTTCCGACCGGCAGGAATTCGTAGTAGCGGGCTACGCGCCGTCCACCGTTGACCCGCGCGCGATTGGCGCCTTGATCCTTGCCTATAATCGGGACGGAAAGTTGCATTACGCCGGCCGCGTCGGCACCGGCTATAGCCACAAAATCGCGCGCGAACTCTGGACGAAGCTGCAGCCCTTGCGCCGAGACAAGCCACCCTTTGCCACCGCGCCGGCGGAAGAGACGCGCGCCCGCAACGCGAAATGGGTCGAGCCGAAGCTTGTGGCCGAAGTCGACCTGCGGGGCTGGACACATGGCGAGCGCGTGCGTCAGGCTTCCTTCCAGGGATTGCGGGAGGACAAATCCCCCCAGGAAGTCGTGCGGGAGTTCAAAGCTATGGTGACAAGCAACGGCCCACGGCGAACGGCGGCGGCCAAGCCCACGGCGAAGAAGACCACGGCGGCCGGCGTCACCTTGAGCAATCCTGATCGCGTCTATTGGGAAGACGCCGGGGTGACTAAGCAGGACCTCGCCGATTTCTACACCCGCATATGGAAATGGATGGCGCCGCATGTGACCGGGCGCGTGCTTGCACTGCTGCGCTGTCCGGAAGGCGCCGCAGGCGAGTGCTTTTTCCAGAAACATGCATCCGCTGGCGTCGACCAGAAGCGGCTGCATCTAGTGACCGAGCCCGATGGTGACAAGGCAATCTCAGTGGACGACCTGGAAGGCGTCGTCGCCCTGGTGCAGGCTGGCGTACTTGAAATCCATACCCGCGGCTCCAGCATTGATCATCTTGAGCAGGCGGACCGCCTCGTCTTTGACCTTGATCCCGGTCCAGGCATCGGCTGGAAAGATGTCGTCGCTGCCGCGCGCGAAGTGCGCGAGCGCCTCGCAAAGCTAAAATTGAAGGCCTTTCTCAAGACCACGGGCGGCAAGGGTTTGCATGTGGTGCTGCCGATCCGCCCCACGCCCTGGGACGAAGCAAAAGATTTCTGCCGCCGCGTCGCGGAGCAAATGTCGGCTGATACGCCCGGCCGCTTCACAGCGACCATCAAGAAATCGGCGCGCGGCAACCGCATCTTCGTGGATTATCTGCGCAATAGCCGCGAGGCTACCGCAGTCGCCCCTTATTCCACCCGCGCTCGTCCGGGCGCGCCGGTGTCCGTGCCGATCGCCTGGGAGGAGCTGAAGAGCCTCAAATCGGCAAGCCAATATACGGTGCTCAACCTGCCGCAACGATTGTCTCGCCTGCGCGCCGATCCATGGAAAGGCATCGGGAAACTCAAACAGGCGCTTCCCGACGCCAAGCGAATGCGCAGATAAGTCTCGGAGTAACCCCTCCGGGCCTGGTTAGGCCGTCATCGCGTCCTTGTTGACTGACTTTTCGGCGATCCTCGTCAAAAGCTCGTCGGTCTGTTTTTCTTCTTCTAAAGTCTGGTGCAAGAGGCGGGCGATTTGCGGTTTGCCGAGCTGCTTCGCCCATGCGCAGAGCGTGCCATAGCGGGCAATCTCATAATGTTCGACAGCCTGCGCGGCTCCGATCAAGCCTGCGTCCAAGGTATCCTCGTCTTCGACCTCCTCCATAACTTCCTTGCCTTCCTGGATGATACCGAGGATGGCGTCACATTTTTTGCCCCTTGGCTTCTTTTCGAGCATCTCGAAGGCCTGCTCCAGTCGTCCGATCTGTCCTTCGGTCTGATCGCGGTGTGTAAGAAAGGCCCGCGACAGTTCCTGGCTGGAAGCCTGTTTTGCCATTTTCGGCAGGGTCTTCAGCAGCTGCTTTTCGGCGTAATAAACGTCCTGCAGCAAGCCGTATAAGAGGTCTTCTAGGGTTTTCATGAGTTCTTCTCCGATGGTTGGCGCGGAATATTCCAGGCAGGCAGGCGCGCGCTTCTTTGCGACCGCAGGAGCAACGCTCAATCATTAGCGGGGTTCCGGTTAGTGCCCAGGTGGAACGCAAGATATTCGAAGGCGTTAGGCCGGGGAGTCTTCTGGTTGCGATGCGGGCGCTGGCATAAGGCTTTGAGCGGAGAACTTTAATTAAGGGATTTTGGACGGAGATTTATTCATGGCCCGCAACAAGAAGGGTGGCCCAAGGCATCCGCGCAATTCCGACGACGCCCCGCCTACCGGGGGCAAAAAGATCCAGGAGTGGTTCAGCTGGTTTTCGCAGGCGATGGCCTGGGTCACTGGGCGTCCCGGGACCTTCCTGCTTGCGCTCGCGGTCATTATCCTCTGGGCAGTCACAGGCCCCATTTTCGGTTTCAGCGACACATGGCAGCTCGTCATCAATACCGGCACCACAATCGTCACCTTTCTGATGGTATTTTTGATTCAGAACACCCAATACCGCGACACCATGGCGATCCAATTGAAACTGACTGAGCTGATCCTGGCCCTGGAAGGCGTGCCCGACAAATTTGCCACGATTGAAGACCTTTCCGATGATGAGCTGGAGGCGCTGCACGACCAGTGCAGGAAACAGGCCGAAACAGCGCTCCATCATCTCAAGCGGCGGAAGGCGAAAAGGTAGTCCGGCGATCTGGAATACCACCCGCCGTGCGCTCGGAACAGATTCCCTAGCGATGAGAGGTATTTTGGGTGGGAAGTGGGGTTCATGCGCCGGGCAGCCGTGCTATCCTGCCTTACCGAACAGCGTGAATCGACACATGCCGTCACAGCAGGCAACACAGGACCAAGCGACCGGCCGGATTGTGCTGTTTCCGAGCCGGCCGTCCCCGGATAAGGCAAGGCCGCGAAGGGGAGCCGGCCGGGCAGACGTTCATGAGGCCGCGGTCGACGATCTCCGAAAATATGAGCGAGGCACGGAGGCCGACGACTATAGCCGCCGCATGATCATCAACGTCGCGGCCTTTGCATTCATCGTGGTGTTGACGCTCGCCGGAATCTGGCTCGCCGAGCAATTCGCTCTCTTGCAAAAGCATCAGGATTGCGCGTTCTCAGGCCGCAAAAACTGCGCCCACATCAATGCGATCTTCCACTGAAGCGGCTTGCCGCTCAGGCTTTGTTGCTGACCACTGCGAGCGTGACGGGGGCGATCCCCCAGCCCAAGCCAATCTCGCGCGCAGCTGCAGGCGACAGGTCAATCACGCGTCCGCGAATGAAGGGTCCCCGGTCGATGATGCGGACCACCACCGATTTTCCGTTGCTTCGGTTGGTGACGCGGACCTTGGTGCCGAAGCGGAATGTACGATGCGCTGCGATCAGGCTCCTGAAATTGAGGATTTCGCCGCTCGCGCTCCGACCCGGCTTTTTGTAGTTATAAACCGAGGCGATGCCAGTCAGCGACGGCGGAGGCAGCTTCGGTATCTTTTTCTTTGCGACCTGTTCGGCGACTACTGTTTCCGCGATCAGAAGAGAAACAGAAGTGGCAATAATACCGCTCAAAATTTTATGCACGACTATTCCCTGCGGTTTCGGGACTATTCGCAACCAGGGGGAGCGTAACAGCCCGATTACCGAAATATCCGCTTTGATTGAGGGGAAGGTTAACGCAGCCCGCCTCTGTTCTGTCTCATCTCGATCACCTGCGTCGCGAGCGCCATATAGCCTGGGAAGCGGTAGCTCGGTGAAGGGAGCCGGAAGCACTTTTCGGCTCCGATGTGCGGCAGATCGGCAATGTTCGTCCGCCATTGAACTCCCTGGGTCTCTTCGATATACGGGCACTCGACCTCGCGGGGGATCAGCCGGTCCGGACAAGTCCTGCCATTAGGCGGATAAACCATCCGCACTGCTATCCGAAACTCCTTTCCCATCAGAGATTTACATGTCTTCGACCTTTGACACCGTGGCTAAGATTATCGCCGAGACCTGCGATATACCGATCGAGACGATCACCCCGGAGAGCCACGCCATTAACGATTTGGGAATCGACAGCCTGGACTTCCTTGACATCGCCTTTGCCATCGACAAGGCCTTTGGCATCAAGCTCCCGCTCGAGCAATGGACGCAGGAAGTGAACGACGGCAAAGCCACCACTGAACAATACTTCGTCATGAATAATCTCTGCGCGCGCATCGATGAGTTGATCGCTGCGAAAGGCGCGTGAATCAATCGGATGCGTCTCGAATATTTCCAGCTGCTCGACCGCATCGTCGAACTGGATATTGCCAACCGCACCATCCGGACCGAAGCGACCGTCCCACTCGAAAGCACCATCTTCCAAGGGCATTTTCCCGGCTATCCCCTGATGCCAGGCGTGCTGCTGCTGGAGACGATGGCGCAGACCTCGGGTTGGCTTATCATCGCTCTGACGAAATTCGAACGCATGCCGTTCCTGGCCGCGTTCAAGGAAGCGAAATTGCGCACTTTCGTCCCGCCGGGGACAACGCTCTCCGCTTCAGCGAAGCTCGAGCACGAAGGCTCCGGGTTTGCGGTAGCGCAGGCCGAGATCCGCGTCGACGGCAAGGTCACCAGTGATTGCGAAATCACCTTCCGTGTCGTGAACTTTCCCGCGCCGGACCTGAAGACTTACATGCAGAAAGAAGCCGAGCGCCTGCAATTCCCCATGGGAGCGATTGCCAATGGCTGACAATCGCCGCGAGGCGCTGATCACCGGCATTGGCATCGTCTCATGTCTGGGTGAAGGAGCGGAGGCGCATTGGCAGGCGCTGTCGAGCGCGCAACCGCGCGCCGATATGACGACATTCGCTCCGTATATCGTGCATCCGATCGCGCCGCTTGACTATGACCGGCAGATTCCAAAAAAGGGCGACCAGCGGCAGATGGAGCCGTGGCAGCGCATCGGCACCTATGCCGCCGGACTGGCGCTGGAGTCGGCGAGCGCCAAGGGCAATGCCGACCTGCTGGCGAAAATGGACATGATCGTCGCTGCCGGCGGCGGTGAGCGTGATCAGACAGTGGACAGCGCGATCCTGACCGGCCGCCAGAAGGCGGCCTCGCCCGACTCCTTTCTTAACGAGCGGCTGATGAATGACCTGCGCCCCACCCTGTTCCTGGCGCAGCTCTCCAATCTTCTGGCCGGCAATATCTCGATCGTGCATGGCGTCACCGGATCCTCACGCACCTTCATGGGGGAGGAAGCCTCCGGTGTCGACGCGGTGCGCATCGCGGTCTCGCGCATCAATGCCGGACAAAGCGATATCGTGCTGGTCGGCGGCGCGCATAACGGGGAGCGTCGGGACCTGTTGATGCTCTACGAGTTCGGCCGCTGCAATTTGAAGGACAACTTCGCGCCGGTGTGGGAGCGCGGGCCCGGCGGCGGATTCGCTTTGGGTTCAATGGGCGCCTTTCTGGTTCTGGAATCGCGCGCCCACGCGCAAGCGCGCGGTGCAAAGGCGCTGGCGCAGCTGTCGTCAGTCGTCTCCGACCGCTCGAAGCGACAGCCGGGAACCGTCGCCTGCGCGCTCCGGCGGTTGTGGAAAGGCGTGGCACAGCGTCTGCGGCCCGGGCATTTTGCCGTGCTTTCCGGGGCGAGCGGCGCGGAGCCGGCCACCGGCGAGGAGCGCACTTTCCTCGCCGACCAGATCAAGGCTCCCATTCGCGCCACCGGTACTTATCTTGGTCATGCAATGGAGCCGCAATTTCCTATGAATATCGCGCTCGCCGCGACGGTAGTCGGCCGTGGTAAGCTGTTCTCTCCGGGGGATAAATCCGGGGTCGAATCGCCCACAGACACGGCTATTACGCAGGTGGTAGTCACGGGTGTGGGGCACTGGCGAGGTGAAGGCCTGGCGCTGGTCGAAGCGGCGGCCTGAAGGGGAGCCTTAGGAATGTCAGGGAAAACCGATAAAGCCGGCCGGCCGGTCGTCGTCGTCACCGGGTTCGGCGTCGTCACCTCGCTGGGCGTGGGTAAGGCGGACAATTGGGCGCGACTGACCGCGGGCGAATCCGGCATCCATGCGATCACCCGGTTCGCTACTGACAATCTGAAAACCAAAATCGCCGGCTCGGTCGATTTCCTGCCGGTCGAGCCTTTCTGCGCCCCCTCCCTCACTGAGACCCTTGCCGCCACCGCAGCGGAAGAAGCAATCACGGAATCGAGCATCGGCTCGCGCGGCGATTTCCCCGGCCCGCTGTTTCTGGCCATGCCGCCGGTGGAGCTGGAATGGGCACAGCGCATCGAGATTGCCACCACGCTCAATCAGGAGGCATGCGGATATGACGAGTTGCTGCGCGTGTGCGGCGACAGCCAATTTGCGCCCTATCACGAGCGCTTCCTGTTCGGATCGGTGGCTGATCACCTGGCGGACCGGTTCGGCACCAAAGGCTCGCCCATCTCGCTTTCCACCGCCTGCGCTTCCGGCGCCAGTGCCCTTCAGCTCGGTATCGAAGCGATCCGCCGTGGGGAAACCGACGCGGCGCTGTGCGTCGCGAGCGACGGCTCGATCAATGCGGAATCGCTGGTGCGCTTCTCGCTACTTTCGGCGCTGTCGACTTCGAATGATCCGCCGCAAGGCGCCGCCAAACCTTTCTCCAAAAACCGCGACGGCTTTGTCATGGCCGAGGGCGCCGGCGCTTTGGTGCTGGAAAGCCTGGAGTCGGCGCAGGCGCGCGGCGCCAAGATTTTGGGCGTGATGGAAGGCGCCGGGGAGATGGCGGACTCCTTCCACCGCACGCGCTCCAGTCCGGATGGCAAACCGATTGTCGGCTGCATCCGCAACGCATTGGCAGACGCCGGACTGACGCCCGACGACATTGACTACGTAAACCCACACGGCACCGGCACCTCGGAAAATGACAAGATGGAATGCGTCGGGATGATGAGTGTGTTTGGCGAGCGCGCCAAGCAGATCCCGGTTTCATCCAACAAGTCCATGCTGGGCCATACGCTCTCCGCCGCCGGGGCGGTCGAGGCGGTGTTTAGCCTGCTGACGCTCGAGCACCAGCGTATCCCGCCTACCATCAACTACAACGTGCCGGATCCAACTATTCCGCTCGACGTGGTGCCCAACGTGGCGCGCGACGCCCGCGTGGCCCACGTGATCTCGAATTCGTTCGGCTTCGGCGGGCAGAATGTCTCGCTGGTGATGGCGCGCGAGCCCGCCTGACGGATGCGCGCGCTCACCCTGACCGGCGATCGCAAGCTTGAGCTTGCCGATGTTCCGCCGCCCCCGCCGCCGGGCGCCGGCGAGGTACAGATCAGTGTTAAGGCGGTGGCGCTCAATCATCTCGATCTCTGGGGCTTCCGCGGCATGGCTTTCGCCAAGCGCAAGCTGCCGCTGATCGTGGGCGCGGAAGCCGCCGGCGAAATCGCGGCCGTGGGACCGGATATTTCAGGCTTCCGGATCGGCGATCCGGTGGTCATGTACGGCGCGCTGACTTGCGGCACCTGCAAAGCCTGCCGCGAGGGACGCGATAACCTGTGCGAGAACGTCGGCGGCATTATGGGTTTTCATGTCGACGGCTTCGCGCGCGATCTGCTGAACCTCCCCGCACGTCTCGTTATCCCGGTGCCGAAAGGTTTGAGCATGCGCGACGCTGCTTGCGCGCCCATCGCCTTCGCCACGGTCGAACACATGCTATTCGACAATGCCAAACTGCAGCCGGGCGAAACCATCCTGGTGCATGCGGGCGGCTCGGGCATCGGCACCGTGGCCATCAAGATGGCCAAGGCGCTGGGCTGCACCGTGATCACCACCGTGGGCGATGATGAAAAGGCGGAGAAGGCCCGGGCGCTCGGCGCCGATCACGTGATCAATTATCGCACCGATCGCTTCGAGGGCGTGGTGCGCAAGCTTACCGCAAAGAAAGGGGTCGATGTCGTGTTCGAGCATGTCGGCGCCGACACCTTCCCCGGTTCGCTTCTTTCGCTCAAGCGCGGCGGACGGCTCGTCACCTGCGGTTCCACCTCGGGCCCGAGCACGACCCTCAACCTGATGCAGCTGTTCCAGCAGCAATATAAAATCTTCGGCTCGTTCGGCGCTTCCATCCGCAATATCCGCGACAGCCTGGCGAAAATGGCCGGCGGCATGCTTCCGGTGATCGACACGGAAGTGGCGCTGGCGGATTTGGAACGCGGGCTTGAGCGTATGGAAAGCCGCAAGGTGTTCGGCAAAGTCATCGTGCATTTCTAAAGGCGGCCGATGCAGTCAGCCTTTCGACGGACCGCGCGCCAAGCCAAGGCCGCTCTTAATCTGCTGCTTGGCGGAGTGGCCTTGCTGGTGCTCAAGGCCTTGCGGCTGACCGACCCGACCTGGGCGCGGGAAAAATCCGGCCGGCTGTTGCGGCGCACCGGTCCCTGGCTGCCGGAACACCGCACGGGTCGCGCCAATCTGCAAGCCGCTTTCCCCGAATGGCCGCCCGAGGAGATCGAGCGCGTACTCGGCGGGGTCTGGGACAATCTCGGTCGTATCGGCGCGGAATTCGTGCATCTCGACCGGCTGTGGCATGTCATAAACGCCGGTACGGGGGAGATGGATCAGGTCGAATTCACCCCAGAAACCATCGAACGCTTCGTGCGCCTGCGCGACGACGGCAAGCCGGCGCTGGTCTTCGCCGCGCATCTGGCCAATTGGGAATTGCCCGCGCTGGCCGCAAAGGCCTTTGGCCTTAACTCACTGGCGCTCTATCGCCCGCCCGCGATTCCGCAAGTCAGGCGCTTTGTATTGGAAACGCGGTCATCGCGGATGGGATTGCTGGTCCCGACCAATCTCGGCGCACCGACGGTGATCGCGGATGAACTCGCTCGCGGCACCCACGCTGGCATGCTGGTCGACCAATATAACAGCCGGGGCGTGGACGTGACTTTCTTCGGTCGGCGCACCAAGGCCAATCCGCTCATGGCACGGCTCGCGCGCCACGTCGATTGTCCGATCCATGGCACGCGCGTGGTGCGGCTGGCCGGAGACCGCTTCCGCGTCGACCTGACCGAGGCGATCGAAAAGCCGCGCGACGCGCAAGGTGAAATCGACGTCGCCGCGACCATGCAGGTCATCAGCTCCGTCATTGAAGGATGGGTCAGGGAGTACCCGGAGCAATGGCTTTGGCTTCACCGGCGTTGGCGGTGAAGCCCCCCTTGCCTACTTGCCGGTCTTGACCTTGGTCCACAAACGATTCATCAGCCGCTTGGTCTTCGCGTCATGCGCGAGGTTGGTGTAGAGGCGATCCATCACATCCTGCGGCGGATAGACGCCCGGATCTTCCAGCACCGCTTTATCCAACAATTGTTGGCTGGGTAGATTGCCATTGGCAT
>JAXDOO010000443.1:0-4662 GCA_034668865.1 Alphaproteobacteria bacterium | reverse complement strand
TTCCTTGATGCGGCCCCTGCCCGGGATTCTCGTCAGACCACCTTCACACATCCGCACGCGCACCATCCGTTCTTCGTGCCTGTGCGTAGGCGCTCCCGCGGCTGCCGCTGGTCCGATTGCCCACCCGAGGAGGCCCTCCGGCGACGACCTATAATCGCTTCGTGCGCTGGGCGCGGCGCGAAGCGGACATTCAGCGAGCCGCGATCACCGGATTTATGGGTACGCGCCCTAGTCCGTCGGTTTTACTCGGGGGGAACCCACCCCGCTAAGGATAGGCCAACTCGGTGGATCGCTCGCCGGGAAGCTTTCAATTGATCTCTCATCCACCGGATCCTGGATGACGTCATCATCCTCGGTCCGATCGGCTTCGCCCCGCGCCGAAGCCGGTTGTGTTTCCGGCCGCTGCGGCAGCATACCTTTCGCCCTGCCGCGTTGCCGGCCTTTCGGCGAGGGCCTCACGTTGCCGGACGAACGGTTGCCGTCGGCTGGCCGCCGCGCCGCGATCCCCACCCCAACCGAACCCCTGCGATGATCAAAAAGACCCCGAACACCAAGGCATATGCTCCAAGCCACCAAGTCAATACCAGCGCTCCGAGCAGAGGTGCCAGGATCAAGAGGAAACCGAATATGACCGATGCCAAACCGCCGAGGACAAACCACCAACGGCCGTGACCGGTGTCGACGCGGGCGGCGGTGCTGAGTACCAGCATGCCTGAGACAATCGACCAAGCCGCCAGCATTATCACGAAGACAAAGACCGTGATGTCGGGCCACATAAAGGCCAGTATGCCGGTGGCGAGACTGGCGAGGCCTTGTAACAGCAACAGACCCCAACTCTCGCGCCGCCGTGCCGCCCGGATTGCTGATACGAATGCAAAGGCCGCGTCAACGAGCATATACGCGGAGAACAGCAGGACGAGCGCCAGGATGGTCGCAACTGGCATGAGCAGCGCGATAATTCCGAAGATGACGGCGAGGAAACCGCGGAGCGCGATCAACCACCAGTCCCGAGCAAGAGTCTTGGCAAGTGTATTGGGCGGAGCAGGATACGCGGTTGCTCCGGTGGCTTGGTTGTTTGTTGTTGTGCTCATAACGCTCTCCTGACTGCAGGTCGACCAAATGCGCGCACCCGAGTATGCGACGCGAATTTCTTTCAGACTGTCACAAGCGGCGCGCACGTGCGTTGATAACGGTCAATGAGTCGAAATGGTCGTTATTGCAACCAAACGCACGAAAATGAATATCCCGCGAGCTTCCATGGCCTCCGGCAAGGCGCACATGTTGAAAGAGTTGATGAGCATCAAGGCAAAACGACCGAGTTAGCTAGATTGTGGCTGCGCCCCACCGCGGTGTCCTGGTTCGTGAACCAACTCCGCTGGTGTGAAACACCAACCCAAGGAGTCCATCATGCGACAACAACTGCACGCCTGCCTGATCACGCTTGCGTTGTTCGTGCCCAGTGGCTTTGCCATTGCCCAGAGCTCGCAGCAGGAGAAGTTCAATCTCAGCCCTGCCAAGGAGCAGGCCGTGACGCAGGGTCTCAGTAGCCAGCCGGCGCAGCCGGTGCCGGGCTTCCAAGGCCAGGTCGGCAGCAAACCTCCGGATTCGGCGGCGGCGCGTTCGCTGCCAAGCGACGTGACGGCGCAAGTCCCCGAGGCGAAGGAATTCCTCTTCATCAAGCTGCCGGACCGCATCGTGCTGGTCGATCCGGATAGCAAGCTGGTGGCCGAGATCATCATGGGTCCGAGCACCACCGGCGGCCCAGCGTCTTCGAGCTCACCATCCACCGATTCGCCATCGGGCAGCTCGCCCGCTCGCTAATCCTCTCGTATGAAGCAGATGCGGCGGCGATCAGCTGCCGCATCGTGCCGGTGCTGTGCTGGAGCGAACAGTGCTGACGCTTGTTTGATAGCGATCGCGCAAGACGCACAGGAAAGTTCCCATGTCGCGAGGCGAGGTCGCGGAGATTGCCATCCATGTCCGCACCATCGGCCAGCTGTTCAATTCTTTCGACCCATCCCCCTTTCACGAGAAGGATCTAGATCACAACGCGGAAGATTGCATCGCCACCTGGGCGCGCGAACTGTCGGAGGACGCGCCCTTGCGAATTGTGGTGTATCTGCCGCCCGATGAGGGGCAACGGCCGGAAGCGGCCGCGCTTGGTGCTTCGCTGTCTCACCACTTCGAGCAGCGTGCGCGGCAGTTCAAGCGTGAGCAGCGTGAACTGTTTCGCATCGGCCGCCGCTCGCTTGCTATCGGGGTTGCCGTGCTGGCGGGCTGCCTGACCGCCAGCCAAACCTTGGCGCCGCTCATTCCGAATTCCACCCTTGCCCGCGTGGTCGAGGAAAGCCTGATTATCCTGGGGTGGGTGGCAAACTGGCGGCCGCTCGAAATCTATCTCTACGACTGGTGGCCGATCCGCCGCAACATTCGTCTCTACTGCCGCATCGCTGCGGCCCCGGTGACGGTCACCACGTTGGATGGGTAAGGGTCCGGAGCCAGAGGGCTGCGATCGCGCCTGCGGCCATGTTGGCGAGGCTTGGATCAGAGGCATGCCCCAGCTCCCCCGCGCCGTATGGCGCGGACCGAGGTCGATCAGCCGCGGGTTATCGCCCGCTGCCGGCGGCCTCGCGGTCCAGGATGATGTCGGCAGAGATCTGGGCGACGGGGTCCAGTAATACGACGCGATCGGGCAGCCGCACATACAAGACGTCCTGCGACTCCGGCACGATCGCATAGATCTCGGGCGGCATCGGCCGGAGCTTCATAACCTCCGGCAGCTTCTTGCCGACCTCCGCCTGGGTGCCGGGCGGCAACGTCTGTGGGTCCTTGTCCTTGAGCCCTTGCGCGATTGTGCGTTTCTGCTCGTCGGTCAACTTGGACACAGCGCCAGTTGCTTGGTTGGGCGCGTTCTGCGCAACGGCCAGGCCGAGGCCGCAGAGAAACGCGAGCGCAAATGCGAAAGGACGAAAATGTTGTCGCATGTCATTCTCCGTGCCGATGGTGCGCTGGCCGAGTGCGTCAAAAAGCGATCCTAATTTTCGCACTGCCGGTCTTTCACTCGACAACAGCACCACCAAGTTTTTCAGTGCGCGAGCAGCAGCGGGACCGGTGTCTCATGGATCAGTTCGTAGGTGGTGCCGCCGAGGAGCCACTCGCGAAGGCGTGAATGGCCGTAGCCGCCCATCACGATCATATCGGCCTCGCGCTTGCGGGCTTCATCGATCAAAGTCGCGCCGACGCCGCGGTTGCGGCGAATGACCTGCTCGTGCGTGGCATCGACACCGTGATGCAGGAGATATTTTACGGCTTCGGTTCCGAGCTTCGCCTCGGCTTCGGTCGGCTGGCTTTCATGCACGACGATAATGGTCACGGTCCTGGCCTTGAGCAGATACGGCATCGCCTCCGACACCGCGCGCGCGGCTTCCCGGCTCCCGTTCCAGGCGACGAGAACATGATCAAAGTTGGCTCTCGCGCGCTTGCCGCCCGGCACCAGAAACAGATGATGCCCTGAGCCGAAGAGAACGCTCTCCACCAAACCTTCAGTATCCTTCACGCGGCCATTGGGGCGGAGAGCCACGAAGACGTCGGCGGCGCGTGCCTCACGGGCCGCGATGTCGGCCACCAAGTTCGCGAAAACGTCATGGCGCCGAATTTCGGTTGGCTTGCCAAGGCGCTCGAGCTTCTTCGCAAGCGCTGCTTCCGTCTTGTCGCCGGCGGTACGCGTCTGCTCCATCAGGTCACCTAAATAAATCCCACTTTCTTCGTCTGGCGGGATTAGCGGCAGGATGTTGATGTAGAGCGCGATGACGCGACCATCGAAAATTTCGATTATTTCCTGAGCGGCGGAGAGGCGAGCATCGTCGCCTGCAGTTCCCTCCAAACGAACCATCACGTCCTTGATCATGGCTTGCTCCTTGGTTCGAGCAGGATACGTCGTAGCAAAAATGCCTTCATTGACGGTGGTCAATGCCACCAGGGACGCTCATTTTTCTCTTCTGATGTCCGCCGGGCGGGGCAGATCGCATTTCTCGGCCTGAGGCTAAACGGCGGCGCAGGAGCGGCTCGCGCACAAGCGGTTGGCCGATCCGCCGCAACATGCCCCTGCCGCCTTGCCGCAGCTACTCACCGTTACGGATGGCAACCTGAACCGAGCACGCAGCGCGGCGCGATCCCTTGGCATTCGTCAAGGCGCGCTGCTATTTCCCGCCGACTGGCCCGAGCCGTTCGGACTTTCGATGATCGAGGCTATGGCCTGCGGCACCCCGGTGCTGGCGTTCAGATGCGGCTCGGTGCCGGAAGTCATGGAAGACAACGTGACAGGCTTGATCGTCGATACGCCAGAGCAGGCCATTGCGGCACTGCGGCAGGTAATGGCGCTCGATCGCCGAAAGGTCCGATGGCGCTTCGAACAACGGTTCACCGCCACCCATATGGCTCACGATTACCTGCGCGTTTATCATTCGTTATTATCGAACTCCTGCCGCAAGAACAGCACCAGCTGGGATCCGCGGCCGGAAATCGAAGAACGACCTTCCGAGGCTGTATGTCGCCTGAACAGAGACGACAATCGCTTCGCCACCGGCGAATGCATGGACCGACAAAAGCAAACCGATCCGTCCGGTACCCGATGAGCGGTACCGTCCTAAGTTGATAACCGCT
>JAXDOO010000442.1:0-8809 GCA_034668865.1 Alphaproteobacteria bacterium | reverse complement strand
GGGACAGAGAACAGTCTACTCCCAACAGCATCCCTGACTTGGACTTCCGCATCCTGCCACTTCTCGAAATCCGTGCAGGTCAAATCCAGGCTTAATAGCTGCGCATGCTCATGCGCATCCTTTGGATCGCGAAAGTATCGACCATGAAAATCAATCGACCGGTCGGCTGGCCCTACCAGATCAAAAAACATCCGCGTCATCGGCATTGGTCCTTGCTCCTAGTCAGAGGAGCGTACGGTGGTTCGCTTGAGTAACGATGAATTTTTATTTCGGATTTGAGGCAAGAGAGACGCAAAGTATAGATGACTTGTGTATTCGCAAAATCGGCTGGAGCGCTACGTAAAAAGCCCGGTCGCCCCTGGGCTTCTAACCGCACGCGCTGTCACTTTGGAGTGCCCGCCGACATTCGACGCAAATCGCTGCGTGGCCTCACACGCTTGCGACAGCGTTAGGCTTGCGATTGATGCGAACCCGGCCTGAGCATCAGGCGGCCAGCGACGTTCAGCAGGCGAAGCCACAATCTGAAGCGCGCACGGCCCGGAGCTAGCGCAGCAGCGGCTTGTGCCGTTTTCCGAGCCTCTGCCAGATGGCCCCGCAGCAGATGGGCCTGGCTCAATCGATACTGAGCGGCAGCATTTGCAGGATTGCGCCGCACCAATTCACGATACTGGTCTTCAGCTTTGCGCGGGCTTTTCCAGATCGTAAACCGGCTGTTATGCGCCGATTTGTTGGCTTTCATGTGCTGGATCGCGAGCGCCACGGCATGTAAAAAACAACCCAGGCTTCGGACGGTGGCCTGGTCGAATTGTGGGGAGATCGGCTGCTTACCTTCCGCAGCAGGGAAAGTTCCGTGATGGTAGACGTCCCGCAGCCATCCGAGTTCGGCGGGCAGGGGCGGGCGTTGAACTTCAGGCGGATATTGATTTTCCTCCAGCTGTTGGAGTTCGGAAGCCATGCCGGCCAGCACGCCCTTGATTGAGTCTATGCTGGATTGACCCCAACGAGGCACGGAAGCGGGCTTCGGATCGGCGCGGCCAAAAACTTGTTCGCCAAGTATCTGGTTCAGCCACTTGATGTCCGCCGCGATCTCGGGCTCGTGTTCGAGGTAATGCTGCGGATCAATCGCAAATCTCTCCCCCCTGATCCCGACGATATACATGTGAAATCCGAATGCCCGCGCGCGGTTGGCGCGACGATTGATCAAGACCGGAACCACCGCATTCGCTTCGCTAAGGATCACGGCAGCTTCGTGTGACATCGATTGGTTTGCGTGCTCCACATTCAGGCTTTGCGCCAAATGCGGGGATTCGTCGATCGCCGCCAGGAAATCGGAGATCAGGTCGCCGCCGATGAAACGGCGACGGTCGAAAATGCGGATGTCGACATTCTCGCGGCCGAATGCATCAAGGTATGTCTGCAGCTTGTCGCGATACTCCGGCAAGGGCAGTCTCTTGCGCGGCTTATCCAAGGTGGAGCCGCTTTTTAGCCGCTGCAAAAACGCGCTGTTGGCGTATTCATAGGGATCGCGCACATAGACGAGAATGCGGTAGCCGGCGGCATGGGGCGCGAACATCGCCTGCAGCCGCTCGATCTCGGTCGCGGAAAGGCCGGAAAGCCCTTCGCCGGAGATCACCATCTTCCCTGAAACGTTTTGCTCCAACGCTTTTTTTATCTGGAAGCTAATCGAGGAGTTGAATGAAGCGGTTTTCTCTGGCGTATCGAGATGCCGTCGAATGTTCCGAGAGGTGTCGTGTGGGTCGTCGCGGAGCAACGAGATCAGGGCAGGGCCGTGGTTTGGACCGCCGGGCAGCGAATTGATGCCGTGCGCCAGAAGGGTGGCGCGGTTATCGGACAGGGCATACTGTATCGACTTGGTTCCCGTCTTGGGCACCCCGATGTGGATGTAGAATTTCGCTCGCATGGGGTCTCCATATACCGCGCCAACCCGCCCGCCCGCAGAATGGGCGAGATCCAATTCTGTTTCGGCTGTCGCGCATATCAGGCCGTGGGCTCAACTCCCTGTCGCCCGTCCGCGTAAGGCTCGCGGTCGGGTCGGGCGGATCACATGGCCCGACGCTTTTGCGAGGAGCCCTCTAACGTCCGCGCCTTGGCTTCCGCGGCGGCTGCTTCGGTCTTGTTGCCGGTCTTTCGCAGTGCCACTGACAGTAACCGGTGGAATTCAAATTCCTCCGGAAGGATTGCAATGGCGCGCCGCAAGGCTTCGGATGCCTGCGCATAGTCGCCCTTTCTTGCCATGATCCGGGAACGCAGGTGATGGAAACCCGCAACGCGCGGATTGGTCGCGAGCAGGTTATCGACCATCTCTTCTGCCTTGTCGAGTTTGCCACTGAGCAAGGCGCGTTTTGTGTCTTGGAACTGCTCGCCCTCTTCCGACAGCGTTACTGAACCGGTGCGGAACTCGGGAAGCCAGCGCGTGCGGCGCGCCTGATTATTCACTTTGATGCTGTAAGCGACGGTCGTTGCTTCGTCCAGCGGTTCCGAGCTTTGCAGCGTCGTATCGTATCTGAAGCGGTTCAGGTAGTTGCGATAGATGCCTTTGAAATACTCCACATCCTCGGGCAGAAACCATTTGTGCCAGTCGCCATAGGCTTTCGAGCGTAGCACCTTCTGCCGCCGGTCCGAGATATCGGGGTCGCTCGGCACTTCAAAGCCGTTGTAGCGATTCAGCTCGTCCAGCCTGCCGTCGACAAAATCTTCGTACCGGAGCACATGAAAGTCTGGGTGAGCTTCCGCGATCTCGGCAAGCACATTGACGGGCGCGTGCGCGCCACTGCCGCTCGGCCGGTAGGAATCCGCCCGCTCCACGATCTCACGAAACGGAACGCTGCCCGGCGCGGCCAGTTTGTTTTTCAGCAGATCGACGTAGCGCTCCATCTTCGCGTCGTTATAAAAACCGTGTCCGTTGTTCGGTGCATAGAGCACGTAGCTGACAAGCCGATCGAACGGGTGGCGGATGATTAATATCTTCTTGTCGAAGTAACGAAAATATTGCGCCTCGCGCGCGTACTTCATCACCGCAAGCGACTTCACCAGCAGGTTCGGCGTGTTGAGAATATTGACCTTGGAAAGCTCGTCCGGCTCAAACGACGTTGCAAGGTTCGGGACGGCGTTTTTATACGCGTAAAACACAGCTGTGGTGCCCGTCTTGCCTGCGCCATAGAGAAGTATTCGCATCTCAAGTGCCTTTGTGATCGCTCCGTTTCGTCCTTGCCGGTCGCTCAGCCTGCTGACCGGTCAACGGCACTTAGGAACAACCGCACCCGTTCAGCCTCGTATCGTCTGGTATCATTAAGGCCTCCAGAGGCAGAGCGCTATCCGAAACGGGCACGATACTGCTGAACAACGAGTCGGTAGAAATCAATGTCAGCGCGCGCTACCTGCTTAACCTTCGCGAGTTCGGCGGTGGTGAACTGCATGGGATCGCGGCCGCCCTGGACGTCCGTGTCGTTCGGCTGATCGGAAGCGCCCGATCCGGGATCGCCCGCGAGCGGTGGTTTTGGATCCTTGCCAGAATTGCTTTGAGCGAGGCCCGCCAACTGGACGCGTTGTTCGGCGGTATTGATCATCAAGGGGACGCGAACATCCTTCGACATGATACGATTAAATACCTTGATTCCGTGCGGCAGCGCTTTGGTTAGGAAAAAGAAATCGAGTTCGTCCAGGGAATGTCCATCCATGTGGATCAACTGGGCGTCATGAATATTCGGCTGTGCAGCGAAATCGACGATCGTCATCTTGCGGGATGCGATGTCCTTTCCCACCTGGCCCGCTCGCTCCATGAAATATACGTGCTTGAACTGGGAAATGATCCGCTCGACCGGCTCACGGAAGCAGGTCACGAATTGCTGCTCCGCGAACACTTTCTTGTATTTAGACAGGTAAAAATGGCCGTGAAGATAGTCGAATTTCCTCAGGATGAACTCCTTGTGCCGCAGGATAAGGTCTTCTTCACCCGCCCGCATTATGACGTTGGCATAACCCGGATCGTAATCGTACAGCATGCGGCGATGGCAGCTCGCGTCGAACGCGTAGGCCAGGCTGGTTCCGGCAGTTTTCGGGATATGGACGAAGATAATCATTTGTTCTGTATCGCTTGCCCGGTCAAAGCAACATTGTTGTCCGGCTCGGCCTCCTTCCGCTGAGCAGGTTCTGCGCGAAAAGCGGTCAAGTTTCGCATCCTACGCATGGTCCAGCATGAATTTGGCGGCAGCTTCGAGGTCGCTGGTGCCTGTGTGGCTCTGGGATTTTACGGCGTTTGCGTAGCGTGCTTGAAGGTCCGAGGACAACTCCACCGCCCGCCTGATCGCATCGCATAAGCCGTCAATGGTCATGGCGCTCGGAATGAGATTACCGCTCTGGCTCTTGAGCCAATCGGCAGGCCGCCCCAGCGTTTGATAAGTGACCGAGGCAAGTCCGAAATTCGCCATCTGAAAATGGATGATGCCGGGATGTGGAGTGGAGATCAGGGAGATACCGACATCACCGAGCAGGAGACATTCCTCGTACTCAGGCAACGGCATTCTCGCCATCATCTCGATCTCGCAACCTGCGCCCAGGGGCACGGGAGAACGTGGCAGCATCGATCCGATGCCCTGGAACACCCACGTCTCGCTATCGAGGTAACCTTGCGCGATCGCCTTCTTGATCGCGAGCACTATGATCGCAAATTCATTGCGGGCTCCGAGGGATTCCGGCCTTGCGTATATGATCAGGCGCTTCTTGTCCTTGGCGTCATGGCGGGCCTGGAATGTGTCCCAGTCCCACGGCATGGGCTTGATGACATTTTCGAACGTCGCATATTTATAGTCCGGATCAGAGACCTGGCTTACGGCCGTGTAGTCCCTGAAAAATTCATAGAGCTTTCTGGAATTGTAGATACCCACATGCGGAAGGTTGAACGCCGATTGCTTGAACGTCCTGAGAGTGCTGGCAGGATGAAAGTCCGGCTCGTAATCCTGCACGAAAAAAACAGGCGAAACGTTCAGTTGCTTTGCCGCATAGCTCGCCACGAAATGTGTTTCCGCACAAAAGGAAATTACCCCGTAATCGCCGTTCACCTCAATGCAGCGGCTTTCCTGCAGAAGATGATAGCTTGAAAACAGCTCAGCTATGTCCGGCGATTCCTTGCGGATTATTTCCAGATTGGTTTCGAAGTGTCCCCGCGTTTGCTCCTTGTTGACGAGAACCAGTTTCAGCTCGCCTTGCTGAAGCTGCTTCACGATCTTAAGAAATTTAAAAAAGGCAAGGTAGCCGCCAAAAAAAATCTCGTGGATAAAATACGGAACGAAAACCAGGTAGCCTTTGCCGGCCCCGCGCTGCTTAATCGTTATCGCTTCCATCAGGAATTCGAGCTGCGAAACGTACGCAATTTCTATCGCATTCGAGAGGCCAAGCACCCGCCGCTCGAGTTGCAGCGTCGCCTGCATGATGCCGGGATGTTTACGTTCTAGCTTTTCGCTATCTTCCTTTTCCTTCTCGAACGCAGCCACCGATCTGAAGTCGCGGCCCTCGTTGACGCCGTAGTGCACGAAATGATGGAACCCCGATATCATGTCGCCGCGCTGAATGGCGGCATTCACGTCAGGATGAGCTCTGCGATAGCTTTCCTCCGAGAAGTCAGGGCTTGGTGAAATCGGCGTGCTGGGAGAGCGCTGAACATAATAGTCCAGCGGTGAGATATATTGCTTCTGGTCAATGGAATATTTTGAAGCCAGGAAATTCTGGTCGATCGCAAGCATCAGCACTCGCCAATGCTGGCATTGCCCGGGTGTAGGGATCTTAAATCTTGAAAAGAGCCTCTGAAACTCGCCTGGATAGATCAGATATCCAAATTCTTTGTCGTTCTCGATCAGCCGACTGTAAACTTTCGGATTCAGCGTTCGAAAGAAGAGTTCGGAAAAGCGGGCGTGCGGATCGTGGCCCATGCGGCCACCGATGCGCAGGTAAAAATCGAGAGGGGTCTCGTTCTCTCGTTTCAATTCCTTGAATTCAGCCCCGTATGTCGCGAGATACCATTGCGCATCAAACGTGCTCGCGATTCTGCTGAGATTTTTGGCCCCCCAATAATCACCAGATCGAGACATAGCTTGCAGGTCCTACCAGGAATTCAAGTCGCGCTCGTTCCACCCCGGTGTTTCAGCGTCGGCTGTTTGAGAATTTATTGGTGGGCGCACCAGGGCTCGAACCTGGGACCCGCTGATTAAGAGTCAGCTGCTCTACCAACTGAGCTATGCGCCCCGACACCAATAAGGCTGGATAAGCCGTTATCTAGGACACTCGGCGGCAAATGCCAAGCGCAATAACGCGGGCCCGAAAATAAGCCTGCGAATGCGAAATGCCCTGCAATTCGGTTGGCAAATTTGGCCGCCAGGCGGCCAATCCCCGCGCGCCCCGCTTGCCCCCTCCGCGTCATCGGAAACATCATTGTTCTGAGGGAAGGGATGGCCCGCCGTCCGGCCCTTCATTACTGTCTGCCAGAACTGTCATTCCGGGGGCGGCTCCCAAAGCCGAGCCCGGAATCCAGGGACAAGCGCTGGAATCTGCGTATGGGGTTCCGGGCTGCGCACAATCCCGGAATGACGATCGGAACGAGAAAAAAGGCGGGAGAAATGGCGGGTAAAGTGCTGGCGGTGAAGGGTGGAACATTAATCGACGGCACTGGCCGTCCGCCCGTTGAGAATGCCGTCATCATTATAGAAGGGGGTAGGTTCAAGGCGGTTGGCAAGCACGACCAGGTGGCTGTCCCGCAAGAGGCTGAACTCATCGACGCACGAGGCCAAACGATCCTGCCGGGCTTCATCGACGGCCACGCCCATCTCGAGGATTTCCACGGCGAGCTTTACCTGCATCTTGGCATCACCACCGTCGCCACTATCCAAATTTTCCAGGACGGTCCGTGGACCTTGGCGCAGAAACGCGGGACCGAGCTGGGCAAGATCCGCGGGCCGCGCATCTGGATGTCGGGCCGCGCCATCGGCGGCACCCGCGTAATGACCGACGCCCCCGACGGCCGCACCGACCGCGGCAACATCATCGTCACCACCCCGGTGGAAGCGCGCGCCGCGGTACGCAAGAAAAAGGAGCTCGGCGCCGACATCATCAAGCTCAACGAGTTTTTGCCGCTCGATCTGGTGAGAGTCGTGGTCGAGGAGGCGCATAGCCTCGATCTGCCGGTCACCGTCCACAGCATGGATTGCATCGGCTCGGCCAAAGCCGGCGTCGACGCGATCGAGCATATTTGGGCGGTGGGAACGAGCTCGATCCTTTATCCGCCCGCGCGCGAGCAGCTGCATACTGATCGGCTGGGCGGGCTGATCGATCAGGAAATCGCCAATTCCTATTATCAGACGGAAAATTTCGGACCCATCATCGACGCCATGGTGGAGCGCGGCGTGGCCTGGACGCCAACGATCGCCAAGTGGCTGCGTCCGCTGTCGCCTAGCGCCGAGCGCTTTCGCGCGCGCGAAGATGAAATCCTTGCCGATCCGAAGGCTGCTCTTCCCGGGGCGGTGCGCGCGGTCACCTACAATGCCTATGACAAGCTGCTCAAGCGTTACAACAAGGAACAGCTCGAGCGCGCCAAGATCGGCTACCACAAGGCCAATGAATTCATCCGGCGCTTTGTCGAAGCCGGCGGCGTCCTGAAGGAAGGCTCCGATCCGCCACGCGGCATGGCGGCGCTGCTGATGCACGAGGCGCTGACCATGGACGTGGAGGCCGGCGTGCCGCCGATGAAGGTGATCCAGTCGGCGACGCTCAACGTCGCCAAGACCTTCAAGAAGGACAAGGACTACGGCAGCGTCGAGCCCGGCAAGGTGGCGGACTTATCGATCATCGAGGGCGATCCGCTGAAAGACATGTGGTGCACGCAGAATGTGAAAATGGTGGTGAAGGACGGCCGGAAGATCGACATCGCCTTCAGCGGCTACAGGAATCCGATTCCGGCCTTCTATGCCTATCAGACGATACCGATGGATCTCGACATCGAGCCGAAATCAGCAACGCAAGGGTCCGGCCCGATCACGCTGAAGGTGCGCGGGGAGGGTATCTGGCCCTTCCATCGCGTCATGCTGAAGCGGGAGTTCGGCAGCATCTTCAACTTCAACGCCATCGAACTGCCGACCCGCTACATCTCTAAGCATGAGCTGGAAGCTGACATCGCACCCGAGCAGATCACTGAAGCGGGCACTTACACCATCACCGTAAAGGCCGAAGGCGAAATGCTCCCGGAGTCGCACCGGGCGCATCTCGTCATCGGCTTCAGCCAATAGCGCGGCAGGTCCGACATACGGGCGATCGCCACGACAAAAACCCCGTTGAAGCCCTAAGCAAAAATGCGTCGTTCTTGTTAAGGCGGGCCGAGGCGTGAAACCGGGCCGCTGCCCTGCACGACATAGTACCTGCCGTTGAAGCCTTTGCCGAAGCTCGTCACCTGCTCGATGGTGACCTCATCCGGCCTGTCGTCGATCGCCTGCTGCGTTGTCACATCGGGCCGGAAGCTGCGCAGTTCGCCCTCGATCCGGTCCGCATAGATGTAGCGGCCGTTCAGCGCCGTCAGGTTGGAATTGCGAATGACATAGCCGCCGATCACGGCCCGGTTGGCCATGCCATGCTGATAAGTGTGCATGGGCGGCGTGGCCGGGTCGGGGCCAGGCCGGTTGGGCGCGAACATGACATCGCCTTCAAATTGCGGCCAGCCGAAATTCGCCCCGCGCGCATCGTTGATGCGGAGGAAGTTGATCTCTTCCCGCGACTGCTGTCCGACGTCGGCGATGGCGATCCGCATTCC
>JAXDOO010000441.1:0-19853 GCA_034668865.1 Alphaproteobacteria bacterium | reverse complement strand
CTCCGGCCCCACCGGCGTCGGCAAGACCGAGGTGGCCAAGCAGCTCGCGGCCACGTTGGGCGTGGAGATCATTCGCTTCGACATGTCGGAATATATGGAGCGGCATACGGTGTCGCGCCTGATCGGCGCGCCGCCCGGCTATGTCGGCTTCGACCAGGGCGGTCTGCTCACCGACGGCGTCGACCAGCATCCGCATTGCGTGCTGCTGCTTGACGAGATCGAGAAGGCGCATCCGGACTTATTCAACGTGCTGCTGCAGATCATGGACCACGGCAAGCTGACCGACCACAACGGCAAGCAGGTCGACTTCCGCAACGTGATCCTGATCATGACCACGAATGCGGGCGCGCAGGATCTCGCGAAAGCGGCCTACGGCTTCACCCGCAGCAAGCGGGAAGGCGACGACCTGGAGGCGATCAACCGGATGTTCGCGCCGGAATTCCGCAACCGGCTCGACGCCGTGATCACCTTCGCGCACCTGTCGCCGGAGATCATCGCCAAGGTGGTGGACAAGTTCGTGCTGCAGCTGGAGGCCCATTTGGCCGACCGCGACGTCACCATCGTGCTGTCGGTAGACGCCTCGAAATGGCTGATCGAACACGGCTACGACGAGCAGATGGGCGCTCTGCCGATGGCCCGCGTGATCCAGGAGCACATCAAGAAGCCGTTGGCGGACGAGGTGCTGTTCGGCAAGCTCAAGTCGGGAGGGCATGTCCGCGTCATCCTGGTCAAGGACGAGGAAGGCAGGAACAAGCTCAGCTTCGAATATCTCGACGGGCCGGTGACGCCGAAGCCGGAAAAAATTCCCGTGCCCACGAAGCCGAAAAAGCGGGCGGCGCCGAAACGGAAGCCGCCGCGCGGCGGTAGCGACAACGGGCCCCGCGGCTCCGTGCCGAAAGTGCCGCTGGTAAAGGTCTAGCGCGGGCTTCTTTCCGCCTTTTCCCCGTTCCGGGGAGAGGCCGATCTGCGCACCAGCGTCCGAGTCGGGTGAGGCGGCCTCCCGGAGCCTGAGCTTTTGGAAACTTTGCCTCGATACCGACATCTACCCGCGGCGCAAGTCGGCTATATCCGACTTGTGCCACTCGATAGCGACCCCCAGGGTGGACCCGAGGCGGGAAGGGAGATTGTGACGGCCGCGCTTGTGTGAAACATCTCGCGCATGTCCGCGCCGCTTGCCTCTCCGTCCGCGCCTTCGGCCTTCCTTCGCGGATTTGCCGTCGCTTGGCGTTCCGTCTTCGCCTATGTGCTATTCGGCACTTTCGTCGGCATCGGCGCTCTCGGGCATGATTTTGGTTTTTCACTGCTCTGGATGGTGTTGTCGACGGTCCTGATCTGGGCGGGGCCGGCACAGGTTATCCTGATCTCCGCGCTCGGCACCGGCGCCAGCGCCATCGAAGCCGCGATCGCCGTGACACTGAGCGGCGTGCGGCTGTTACCGATGGTGGTTGCGCTTTTGCCCATGCTGCGCATGGAAACCACTCGCACGCGCGATCTTTTGCTGCCGGCGCATTTCACCGCCATCAGCATGTGGGTGGAAAACTTGCGGCTCCTGCCCTCGGTCCCGCGCCATCAGCGCATCGCCTTCAGCAACGGGCTGAGCTTCGGGCTGGTGCTGTCGGCGGCGCTTGCGACCGCGGTAGGTTTTTATCTGGCCGGCAGCCTGCCGCGGGTTTATGCAGCCGCCTTGCTGTTCCTCACGCCGCTATCCTTCACCGTCTCAGTGCTGCGCAACAGCCATCTGTTGGTGGATCGGCTGGCTTTTGCCTTCGGCCTCGTGCTCGCGCCTGTTCTCGCAACGTTGAATATCGATCTCGATCTTCTCTGGTCCGGCGCTGTCGGCGGCACAGTTGCCTACCTGCTTTATCGCTTGCGAAGGGTCGCGCGATGAATCCAGTCCTGGGAGAATTTTGGCCCTATCTGGTGCTCATTTTTGTGGGCTTCCTGCCGAATGAGATCTGGCGGCTGCTGGGTCTCGTGCTGGCGCGACGGTTGCATGAAGGCACGGAGGTTCTGATTTGGGTGAGGGCCGTCGCTACCGCGATCCTGGCGAGCGTGGTCGGCAAGTTGATCTTCTTTCCGCCCGGCGCGCTTACCAGCGTGCCGCTGTCGGTGCGGATCGGGGCGATCATGCTCGGCCTGGTCGCCTTCGCGCTGATCCGCCGCTCGGTTTTTGCCGGCGTGGTGGCAGGTGAAACGGCGCTGTTAGCAGGCGCGATGCTGCTCAGCCCTTGAGTGCGGCGGTGAGCTTGCTGGCATGCTCAGCCAGCACTTCCGGCCTCTCCCTGTGCGTGGCAGGTGGCTTCATCGGCACGCCGTCATGGCGCGGGATCACGTGCACATGCAGATGGAACACGACTTGACCGCCGGCACCCTCGTTGAACTGCTGGATGGTGACCCCTTGGGCGCCGAAGGCCTTAATTGAGGCTTGCGCGACTTTCTGTGCCACTTTCATCACATGGGCGAGATCATCGGCATTGACGTCGAGGATGTTCCGCGCCGCCGCTTTCGGCAACACAAGGGCATGGCCGGGCGTCCGCGGCATGATATCGAGAAAAACGACCGCCTTGTCGTCCTCATAAACTTTGTAGGCCGGCAAGTCGCCGCGCAGGATTTTGGCAAAGATATTGTTCGGGTCGTAAGTCGGCATTGGCGCTCTCCGCCCCAATTATCCTTGAGAAATCGTCCCCATCCTATCACGACTGTCCGGCGGCGAGGTTCTTGCGGAACGGGGTGAGCGTGGCGAGCTCCGTGCCTTCCGCCGCCACATAGGCGCGCTCACGGGCGAGATACTCTCCAACGGCGCGGCGCAGGGCGGGATCGGCGATGAAATGCGCGGAATAGGTCGTTTTGGGCAGGTAACCACGAGCAAGCTTGTGTTCGCCTTGGGCGCCTGCCTCGACCCGGGCGAGGCCATGGGCGATGGCGTAGTCGATGGCCTGGTAATAGCAGACCTCGAAATGCAGCATCGGGTGATGCTCGATCGCACCCCAGTGGCGGCCATAGAGGGCGTCGGGGCCGATGAAATTGATCGCGCCTGCGATCCATCTGCCGGCGCGCTTGGCCATCACCAGCAGGATGCGGTCCGCCATGCGCTCGCCGACAAGTGAGTAGAATTCGCGGGTCAGATACGGCCGGCCCCATTTGCGCGAGCCGGTTTCCATATAGAAAGCGAAGAAGGCATCCCACACGTCTTCGCTCAGGTCTTTTCCGCTCAGCCAGTGCACCGTGACGCCGTTCGCGAGTGCCTCGGCGCGTTCGCGCCGGATTGTCTTGCGCTTGCGCGAGGCGAGCGCGGCGAGGAAATCCTGGAACGAGCTATAGCCGGCATTGCTCCAGTGGAATTGCTGGTCAGTGCGCAGGAGAAATCCCCGCGTGGCGAGGAAGCGCGCTTGCGTCTCTGGCAGGAAGGTGAGGTGGATGGATGAGGTTGCGAGCTCTTCGCACAGCGTGACCAGTCCGCCGGCGAGGGCCGCCCGCACCTGTTCAGGCCGCTGGTCGGGACGCGCAAGCAGCCGCGGCCCGGTCGCGGGTGTGAAGGGCACGGAGACTTGCAGTTTGGGATAATAGCTGCCACCGGCGCGTTCATAGGCCTCTGCCCAGCCGCGATCGAAAACATATTCGCCCCGCGAATGCGATTTCAAATAGCAGGGCACGGCGCCGACTATTTCGCCTTGGGCATTTTCCGCCAGCAGATGCCGCGGGTCCCAGCCGGTGCGGCGGCCAACCGATTTCGACAATTCCAAGGAATGTAAAAATTCGTGCGATATGAACGGATTGATGCGATCTCCTCGTGTTCCGTTGAAGATCACGGCCGGGTCCAAGGCGCAGGCGTTCCAGGCGTCGGCGGGAATATCGCCGATGCAAGAAATCATCCGGAGGCGGAGGCTGTCGCTCATGCGGAACGCCAATCTAGCCGGGCTTTATGGCCGAAATCCCTCGAAAATCATCTGGTCTGCCCAGCGTCCGGCGCGAGCGCGGTCTTCGTCGCTGCGCACGGTCCAGGTCAGCAGGGGCAGACCGAAAAGATGGCGGCTGGCAAGCGGGACCGGCGAGGGCAGGTCGCGCACCGAATAAGCCAAAAACTGCAGGCGTGCCTCCAACACGGCGCCAAGATAGGCCGCGCTGCTGCGGAACCAGCTCAAGTCCTGGTGTTGCGGCCGGAAGCGACTCTCGGCGACGAGACCACGCCGCAAGCCAGGAGCCGCATGCCGAATTGCCGCGATCTGGCCGGGGTCGAACGACATGACTGCAACCGGGCCGCTATATCCGCTCAGCACTTCTACGACCCGCATCGGCAGTCGCCGGTCGTCATCGAAATGACTTTTCAATTCCAGCACCAGCGTGACTCGCCCGGCGACAAGCTCGCACAACTCGCCCAGGCTGATCATGTGGTCGGTGGTCGTTTTGAAAGCAACACGCCGCAGCTCCGCCGCGTCAATTGCCTTCAGCGCCCCGAGGCCGTCCGTCAGCCGTCCGAGGGCCTCGTCGTGGTGGACCATCGCCTCGCCGTCCGCGGTGATCTGCAGATCGACTTCAATGGCGTAGTTCGCGGCGACGGCAGCGGTCACGGAAGAGGGGGTGTTTTCGATCACACCGTGCGCGGCATCATGCAATCCGCGATGCGCCACGGGGCGGGCCGTCAGCCAGTCGGGCGCGCTCATGGCAGTGCCCCCGCTCCGGCGGCATTAGGCTCAGGCGACTTCGAAGGCACCCTCGACCTCGACCGCAGCGTCCAGCGGCAGCGCCGCCACGCCGATCGTGGTGCGCGCATGTCGGCCCTTTTCGGCAAATGCCGTCACCATGAGATCGGAGGCGCCATTCATCACTTTTGGGCCATCGATGAAATCCGGCATGCAGTTGATGAACCCGCCGAGGCGCACGACGCGCGCGACCTTGTCGAGGTCGCCGAGCGCGGCCTTCAATTGCACAAGAAGATTGACCGCGCAGGCGCGCGCCGCCTTCTGACCGTCCTCGAGGGAAACTTCGCCGCCGAGCTTGCCTTTGGCAATGAGCTTGCCTTCAGCGTCGAGACAAAGCTGGCCGGATACAACGAGAAAATTCCCGGTGCGCACGAAGCCGACATAGTTGGCGACGGGCGAGGCGGCCGTATGCAGCACAATCCCGAGTTCTGCGAGCTTCTTTTCCACCGTTCCCGACATTCAATCCTCCGTCACAATTTGGTCTTCCACTGCGCGATAACCTTAATCCGTTGTCTTCGCCGATCAGGCGGCGGCTGGCAAGCGGCCCGCAACGTCGCTTGCGGCCCAAACGCTATGACCCTATGTATTCTCGCTAGAAGGAAAAAGGGATTCTCATGATCTTTGCCGCTAGAATGGGCTCGCTGTTTTTCGGCGCAGTGGTAGCCGCAGGCGTGGCCTGCGCGGCGCCGGCGGGCAATCCCGACATCGACGTGGCGAAGGTCGAACTCGTGCCGCACCTGGCGATTTATGACTTGCGCCTCGCCCATTCGCGCAACAGCCGTTCGGCTGAGGCGATAACGGGGCGCATCCTCTACGATTTCTCCGGCAATTCCTGCGATGGCTATGCGTTGCAATTCCGCCAAGTTTCCGAGCTGAACACCGGTGAGGGAAAGTCGGCAGTAAGCGATTTGCGCACCATCACCTGGGAAGACGGCATGGCAACGAGTTACCGCTTCCAGTCGGAGAACCTGGTCGACCAGAATCAGGTCGAAACAGTGGACGGACAGGCAGAGCGCCGCTCCGACGGTGTTGCGGTGAATTTGACCAAGCCGGGCCAGAAGAAGTTCGATACCGACGTGGAGGTGGTATTTCCGACCGAGCACATGCGCCGCATCATTACAGCGGCCCGCGCCGGTAAACCGATTTTGGAGCTGCCGGTCTATGACGGCTCGGAGAATGGCGAAAAGATTTTCAACACACTGACGATCATCGGCGCGCCGATCCCGCCGGATCAGCGCGTACCCACGGACGCAGCGGCGGGGCAGGCGGCACTCGACGGCAAGGTGCGCTGGCCGGTAACCATCAGCTATTTCGAGAGGGATGCGAAAGGCGGGGAGCAGACCCCGATCTATTCCATCGCTTTCGAACTCTATGACAACGGTATCTCTCGCGCGCTCACGCTGGACTACAACGACTTCGTCCTGCGCGGCGACATGAGCGTGCTGGAGATTAAGGACAGCAAGCCGTGCCGCTGAGGCAGGCTCAGGCTTGGCCGCCGTTTTCGCCGCCTGCCTCCGCCAGCGCCTGCCGCGCGACCGCAATGGTTCCGGGGTCGATGCCGGCATGGCCGGCGAATGCCAGCAGAAGATGCTCATCGGCGGTCACGTAATCCAGGACGCCGACAAGGAAATGGGGGTCACCGGCGGCCTCCCGAATCTCGCTTGGTCCCATACCGGTCAGGGCCAGGAAACGTCCCAGCCGCTCCTCGTCCTGGGCAATGAAGCCAAGGGCCTGAATGGCCAAGACTTCTGCTACTTCAGCGGCCAGCGGTCCTTGCCTAAAATGGGACATCTGTTTGCGTTTCCGTAACAAATCAAAACTAAACTTGTAGGGAACCATGGCGGAACGGGCGTACCTGTCTGCCATGCATCCGTTGCCTAACGCGCCATCAGCAAAGTGGGTACCGGTTTGCGTCCGATCGTGCGTTATTTAATGGCTTGGCGCATGATTTTCTCGGCGAGCCGACGTCCAGCTCGCCGGATCATACGTTGTGGGGCGCGGCAACAGCCGGGAAGGCACGGGAATGCCAAAAACTGTCATGATCGTGGAGGACAACGAACTCAATATGAAGCTCTTCCACGATCTGTTGGAAGCCCATGGTTACCAAACCGTCGGCACGCGTAATGGAATCGAGGCGCTCGATCTTGCGCGCAAGCATCACCCGGACCTCATCCTGATGGATATCCAGCTGCCGGAGGTGTCCGGGCTGGAGGTCACCAAATGGCTGAAGGATGACGCCGACCTCAAGAATATACCGGTAGTGGCGGTCACTGCCTTCGCCATGAAGGGTGACGAGGAACGGATCCGTGAAGGTGGTTGCGAAGCCTATTTGTCGAAGCCAATTTCGGTTGGCAAGTTCATCGAGACTATCCGCCATTTTCTCGGCACCGCGGATGGAGAGCGGCAATGACCGCACGCATCCTCGTCGTCGACGACATCGCTGCCAACGTCAAGCTGCTCGACGCCCGGCTTTCGGCGGAATATTTCGACGTTCTCACCGCCATGAACGGCCGCGACGCGCTGGCAATCTGTGAGCGCGGGGAATGCGACGTGGTGCTGCTCGACGTCATGATGCCAGGGCTGAACGGCTTCGAGGTCTGCCGCCAGCTTAAGAGCAACCCTGCGACCCACCATATCCCCGTGGTGTTGGTGACGGCTCTCGATCAGGCCTCGGACCGGGTGCAGGGGCTCGATGCTGGCGCCGACGAGTTTCTCACCAAGCCGGTGTCTGACGTGGCGCTGGTCGCGCGCGTGCGCTCACTGGCGCGGCTGAAGATGATGACTGACGAACTCCGCATGCGCGCTGTCACCTCGAAAGAGATCGGCATTCAGAATCCCGAGCGCGAGGCGGTGTCCGACCAGGGGCGGCAAGGCCGCATCCTGCTGATCGATGACCGTCCGGCTTCGCATGAACGCATCGCGGCGATGCTCAACGGTGAGCATGCAATCGAAATTGATAGCGATCCTAACCGCGCGTTGTTTCGAGCCGCCGAGGGCGACTACGATCTCGTCATTGTCTCACTCTCGCTGGAGAATTTCGACGGGTTGAGGTTATGCAGCCAACTGCGCTCGCTTGACCGCACGCGCAATGTTCCGGTCCTCGCGATTTCCGAGGGCGACAGCAACGCACGCCTGGTGCGCGGCCTGGAGATCGGCATCAACGACTATCTGATGCGTCCGATCGACAAAAACGAGCTGCTTGCGCGCGTACGCACCCAGATCCGCAAGAAGCGCTACACCGAACGCCTGCGCGACAACGTGCAGCTATCGATCGAAATGGCCGTCACCGATCCGCTGACCGGGCTGCATAACCGCCGTTACATGGAGAGTCATCTCGGCTCGCTGCTGGAGCAGGCAGTCTCGCGCAAAAAGCCGCTCACGGTGCTCGTACTCGACATCGATTATTTCAAGGCAATCAACGATACCCACGGCCACGACGCCGGTGACGACGTGCTGCGTGAATTCTCTTTCCGCATCAAAAAGTCGATCCGCGGCATCGATCTGGCCTGCCGCTACGGCGGCGAGGAATTCGTGGTGATAATGCCGGAAACCGATCTGTCGGTGGCGACGATGGTGGCCGAGCGGCTGCGCCGGCGCATCGCAACCGAGCCTTTCCCGATCCAGAATGGCTCGCGATCGATCGAGGTTACAATCTCCGTCGGAATTTCAGCGCTCGGCAAGGACGACACCGCGGCGAATATCCTTAAACGCGCCGATGCCGCGCTCTATCGTGCCAAACGCGACGGCCGTAATCGTGTGGTGCCGGACGCCGCCTGACGACGTCGATCCGGTCTGGCTTCGGCCGGCCCCCATCTCGGCACGAGAACCAAACCATCTGCACAAGGCATTTGTGGGTGTCGTACTGAAGGAGTAAAAGCGCCACGTGTCGTGCGCTGCCGTTGGGCGCGCGAACCTTGCGAATTGTGCCCTTAAATTACCGCGAGGCTCCCCATGTGGCCAAGCCGCCGTCTGCTCGACCTCTTGCGCATTGAGCATCCGATCATCCAGGCGCCAATGGCCGGCGCCATGGACGGCGATCTCGTAGCCGCTGTTTCGGAGGCCGGCGGGTTCGGCTGCCTGCCTTGCGCGATGCTGAATGCCGAAAAGCTGCGCGAGGAGGTCAAAAAGATCCGTGCCCGCACGACCAAGCCCATCGGACTGAATTTTTTCTGTCACACCGCGCCTGTGCCCAATAACGCACGCGAGGCGGCCTGGCGCGAGCGGCTCGCTCCGTATTACCGAGAGCTTGGTATCGATCCGGCGGCGCCGGTGCCGTTTTTCAATCGCGCGCCCTTTGACGAGGCGCTACTGGAGGCGGTGCTCGAAATCAGGCCGGAAGCGGTGACTTTTCATTTTGGACTGCCTGCGGCTCCGCTTTACGACATGCTCAAGCGCGAAGGCTTCCTGGTCATCAGCTCGGCTACGACGGTGGCGGAGGCGCGCTGGCTGGCCGAGCGCGGGGTCGATGCGATTATCGCGCAGGGCTTCGAGGCCGGCGGCCATCGCGGCATGTTCCTAACCGAGAATGTGGCCGCGCAAGTCGGCACGCTCGCGCTGGTGCCGCAGGTGAGGGACGCCGTATCCGTGCCAGTCATTGCGGCCGGCGGCATCGCGGACGCGCGTGGCATCGCGGCGTGCTTTGCGCTTGGAGCCGACGGCGTACAGATCGGCAGCGCCTATCTACGTACGCCGGAGGCCAAAATCTCTGCGCCGCATAGGGCCGCGCTTGGTACCGCGCGCGACGACGCTACCGTGCTCACCAACGTATTGACCGGGCGGCCTGCGCGGGGCTTCCTCAATCGCATCATCCGCGAGCAGGGGCCGATATCGGAGGCGCCCCCGCAGTTCCCGCTCGCGGCGGGGGCGGTGCAGCCATTGCGCGCCAAGGCCGAAGCGCAAGGCTCGGGCGATTTCTCGCCGCTCTGGTCGGGTCAGGCGGTGGCGCTGGGCCGCGATCTTGGCGCGGCAGCACTGACGCACAAGTTTGCTGCCGAGGCGCTGGACCGGTTGCGGAGTCTCGCGGGCTGACGAAGATTTCCGCCTAGAATGTCGCAAAGGCGCGGGCGATCGCGTTCACGCCGCTTTTCACGTCGGGATCTTTTATTTGGGTGGCAGCCTCGGCAGCTGCATTCCTCAGTACTTGGCGATCGTCCGGAGCCATGAATTTTGCCGCCTTGGGCGTGATTTTGAGCAAAAGAGCGACGCGCAGGAATTGCCATTCATCAGGCAAGCCTTCGAGCACGAAGGTATGGAGCAATCCGATCACTGACTTCGCGGCGCTATCGCTGATGTTGTTTAGCGCCTTTCTGAATTCTGGATCCTTCCGCTGTTCCGGCGTGGCTGCGAGGATCTGCGCGGATGCTGTATCGATCAGTGCGGAATGCAGATTGATTTGGGCATCGTAGTAGCGGCCGAATTCCGGCGCGAACGTTACGGTGTTCTGGTTGGCCTTCTGGGTCAATTTCGGGTCTTTGGCAATCACATTCAGGTCCGTTGTGCCGGTGCCCGCCATGTAATAAACTAGCCCGACCTTTGTCGCAGCCTTGCTCCAATCGGTGAGTTTCTGGACGTCCGACCACGGCAGCGGCTTGCCGCTTTCGATCTGCTTGGTATCAAGCACTGTATCAAGCAATGGCTTGACGGCCGGATCGGAATAGCGCGGAGGCTGGCCGGTTGTATGCGAATCCTTTGCCAGCGCGAGGAAGGACTCGGTGGCCGTATTGATATTTGCGATCCTGGCGGCATTCAACGTCTGCGCCTCGGCCATGCCGTAAGGCGCCGTCAGCGCGGCGATAGCCGTTAGAATTTGTATATGTCTGCGCATGAGGCGGCTTTCCTGTCATATTCAAGTGGGGTCGGTCAATCTAACCGCGTGGTGGGCGGCTTGGGTAGAGGATTTTATGTCGCTAAGGTTGCCCGGAGAAATGCCGCCCTGCTATATGCCCACGGTTTCCTGACGAGGATCGCTCATGTCCGTGGATGCCGCTACCGTCCGGCGCATCGCGCATCTCGCGCGCATCGCCGTTGCCGAGGAAGAGGTCGAGCATCTGCGCGGCGAAATCAACGCCATACTCGCCTTCGTTGAGCAACTTTCCGAGATCGATGTGCGCGGGGTCGAACCGATGACCTCGGTGACACCCATGCAGATGAAGCGCCGTCCCGACCTGGTCACGGCCGGCGGCGACCCGGATTCGGTGTTGCGGAATGCGCCGGCGCGCGAGGAGAATTTCTTTGTCGTCCCCAAAGTGGTCGAATAGGCGATGGCGGACGAGCTTACCTCCCTGACCATCGCCCAAGCGCGGATCGGTTTGGCAAAGAAGGATTTCACCGCCTCCGAACTGGCTGACGCGCATCTGGCGGCCATGGAACGCGCGCGCGCTCTCAACGCCTATGTGCTGGAGACGCCAGAGCGCGCCAGCGCTATGGCCAGAGCCGCAGACGCGCGGATTGCTAAAGGCGCAGCCGGGCCGCTCGAAGGCATTCCCTTGGCGGTGAAGGATCTTTTCGCCACAGAAAACGTGCGCACCACCGCCTGTAGCCGCATCCTCGGAGACTTCTCTCCGGCTTACGAGTCGAACGTCACCGAGAAGTTATGGCGCGATGGCGCGGTGCTGCTGGGAAAGACCAACTGCGACGAATTCGCCATGGGCTCATCGAACGAGACATCGGCTTTCGGGCCGGTCATTTCACCCTGGCGGCGGAAGGGGGCCAATACGCCGCTCGTGCCCGGCGGTTCCTCTGGTGGATCGGCCGCAGCGGTGGCCGCGCATCTCGCACTTGGCGCGACCGGCACCGATACCGGCGGATCGATCCGGCAGCCCGCCTCCTTTACCGGCATCGTCGGCATGAAGCCGACTTATGGCCGCTGCTCACGGTGGGGTATTGTCGCCTTTGCATCCTCGCTCGACCAGGCCGGCCCCTTTGCGCGGACGGTGCGCGACAGCGCGATCCTGCTGCGCTCCATGGCCGGATACGATCCGAAAGATGCGACGTCAGTCGATAAACCCGTGCCCGACTATGAGGCCGCGGTCAGCAAGTCGATCAAAGGCATGCGCATCGGCATTCCCAAGGAATACCGTATCGAAGGCATGCCTGCGGAAATCGAGAAGCTATGGCAGCAGGGTTGCGAATGGCTGAAGGCAGCGGGCGCCGAACTGGTGGAGGTGTCACTGCCGCATACGAGATACGCGCTGCCGGCCTATTACATTGTCGCCCCGGCGGAAGCTTCCTCCAATCTCGCCCGCTACGATGGCGTACGCTACGGGCTGCGCGTGCCCGGCAAAGACGTGACCGGCATGTATGAGAAGACCCGCGCCGAAGGTTTCGGCTCGGAGGTGCGTCGGCGCATCATGATCGGCACTTACGTGCTCTCGGCTGGCTATTACGATGCTTATTACCTGCGCGCGCAAAAGGTGCGTACGCTGATCAAGCAAGATTTCGAACACTGCTTCAAGGCTGGGGTCCACGCCATGTTGACGCCGGCGACGCCCTCGGCGGCATTCGGCATCGGCGAGAAAGGCAAAGCCGACCCGGTGGAAATGTACCTCAACGACGTCTTCACAGTGACCGTGAACATGGCAGGCCTGCCGGGCATTTCCGTACCGGCGGGACTTGACGCACAAGGCCTTCCGCTCGGTTTACAGCTTATCGGCCGGCCCTTTGATGAAGAAAGCTTGTTTGCGCTTGGTCATGTGATTGAAAAAGCGGCAGGTATTTTTTCGCCCAGAACCTGGTGGTAGGCGCGTTTCACAAAAAATTTCCATAGGGGAACTGGATACTGTGCGCGGCGTTAATACGCGTCGGTATTGCGTGCTTTTTTTCATCGCCAATCGTCAATAATTCCAATGTGATTCGATGATAACAAGTGAGCCTCCAAAGCCGCCCGCCGAGTCTTCCGCCGTGCCGCTACCCACCCCCGAGCAGGTTGGAGAGCTTTTGGCCTCGCCGGGGATGGCGAAGGCGGTGGAGAGCGACGAATTCAAGCGCTTCCTCGATCATGTGCCGATCGCCATCGTGATCTCCTGGAGCGTGAACAATCAGCAGGGCATCGTCTATGCCAATCACGCTTTTGAAAGCTTGAGCGGGCAACCGACTGCCGAGATCGAGGGCAAGGCATGGTCTATTCTGGACAGCTTCACCCATGAAGACGACCCAACGCTCACGCTCGGCAAAGCGGTGGCGGGTGGCGAGGATTTTCTCGGCACATTCCGGGCCGCACTGGCGGATGGAAAGCAGGTCCTGGCGCAGGCCTATGCCAGCGTGATCGAGGACGAAACCGGCGGCGAGAGCTACCGGATCGCGGCTCTCGTTGATGTCACCGACCGCGAACGCTCGCAGCGCGAAGATTTCGAAAAAGAGATCCGCGATAAAGATATGCTGCTCAAGGAGTTGCAGCACCGGGTCAAGAACAACTTGCAGCTGATCACCGCGCTGATCCGACTCGAGGCACGCGCCGCGCAACGTGGCGACAACGTTGATCTCAATCGGCTCGCTGGCCGTATCGATACGCTGTCGCTACTTTATCAGGCGCTCTCCACCGACCATTGGGGGCCGACGGTAGACCTCGGACCCTATCTCAGCGATATCGCCTCCGCCTCGGTGCGCGCGCATGCGAGCAGCGGCGTCACGTTGGATCTGAAGATGGGTTATTGCCCGGTTTCAATCAACGTTGCGATGCCGACCGGACTACTAGTCAACGAACTGCTCGCAAACGCCTTCAAATATGCCTTCGAGGGGCGCGAGACCGGCACCATCAGCCTGGAGTGCCTGCGCGAGGACGACGAACGCTATCGCATCATCTTCGCCGATAACGGCGTGGGCTTTGCCCGCGGGACGACCTGGCCGACGCCCGGCAAGCTCGGCGCGCTGATCCTGCAGACGCTGCGGGAGAATACGCGAGAACTGAGTTTTCGGCTGATGTCGGAGCCGGGCGAGGGCGCGCGGATGACGATCGAGTTCCTCAGCCGGCCCGCGCTGCAAAGGGCGAGCTGAAAGTCCGCCGGGGTGTGAGCTCGCGTCAGTGCTTTTTCGGCACCGTCGGCTTGGGCATTCCTACCGTCAGATTTTCTGTATTGCCGCCCGCCGGGATGCCGTAGACGACGAAACCGACGAGCACCGCCAGCAGCGCGATGCCGCTCAGCACGATGGCGAGGAATGTTTTTTTGCCGCCGCTTTCGGCCATCGTGGGCTCCCGTTCGCCCAAATAACATCCGATACTATTGGCAAAGTCGTGACAGGTGGTAGGTGACCAATTGCCGCCGCGGCATGGTGGCCCAAGCCGCCCTTGAAGGCGGCGATCGGACCTTCTATCGAAATGGCACGAGGGTACCGCATGGATGCTCCGGCGAAGACCAAGCTGATCAAAGGCGCCGCCGGCGACTGGGAAGTCGTTATCGGCATGGAAGTGCATGCTCAGGTGACGTCCCATGCCAAGCTGTTTTCCGGGGCCTCGACTGAATTCGGCGGCGCACCCAATTCACACGTGTCGCTGGTCGATGCCGCAATGCCGGGCATGCTGCCGGTGATCAATGAGGAATGCGTCAAGCAGGCGGTCCGCACCGGTCTCGGCCTGAAGGCTCAGATCAATCTCAAGTCGGTATTCGACCGGAAGAATTATTTCTATCCGGACCTGCCGCAGGGCTACCAGATCAGCCAATACAAATCGCCAATCGTCGGCGAGGGCGAAGTTGTCGTTGACGTGCCGGAAGGTGACACCGTTACGGTCGGAATCGAGCGCCTGCACCTGGAGCAGGACGCCGGCAAGTCGCTGCACGATCAGCATCCTTCGATGTCCTATGTCGACCTTAACCGCTCCGGCGTCGCCCTGATGGAGATCGTCTCAAAGCCGGATCTGCGTTCCTCGGAGGACGCCAAGGCCTTTATCTCAAAGCTGCGCACTATCCTGCGTTATCTTGGTACGTGCGACGGCGACATGGAAAAGGGATCGTTGCGCGCGGACGTGAACGTCTCGGTGCGCCGGCCCGGCGAGCCGCTCGGCACCCGCTGCGAAATCAAGAACGTCAATTCCATTCGATTTATCGGCCAGGCCATCGAGCATGAGGCGCGCCGCCAGATCGAGATCCTGGAAGAAGGCGGCCGCATCGATCAGGAAACCCGCCTGTTCGATCCCAGCCGGGGGATCACCCGTTCCATGCGCAGCAAGGAAGAGGCGCATGACTATCGCTATTTCCCCGATCCCGACCTGCTGCCGCTCGAATTCGATCAGGCTTACGTCGATGAACTGAAAGCGCATTTGCCGGAGCTGCCGGATGAGAAGAAGGCACGCTTCATGCGCGACTTCGCCCTATCCGGCTATGACGCCGGCGTGCTGGTGGCCGAACGCGCGACTGCCAAATTCTTCGAGACTGTGGCGAGGGGACGCGATCCCAAGGCGGCGGCTAACTGGGTGATCAACGAGTTGACCGGCCGGCTCAATAAGGAAGGCAAGGACATCACCGCCTCGCCGGTCTCGGCGGATCAACTTGGCGCGATTCTCGACCTGGTCGCGCAAGGGACCATCTCGGGCAAGATTGCGAAGGACCTGTTCGAGATCGTCTGGAAGGAAGGCGGCGATCCGCGCGCAGTGGTGGAAGCCCGCGGGCTTAAACAGGTGACCGATACCGGCGCCATTGAGAAGATGGTGGACGAGCTCATCGCCGGCAATTCCGACAAGGCCGCGCAGGCGAAGGAAAGGCCCGCCGTTATTGGCTGGTTTGTGGGTCAAGTGATGAAGTCCTCGGGCGGAAAAGCGAGCCCGCAAGTGGTCAATGAGCTGCTCAAGCGCAAACTTGGCCTCTAACCCTCATCCGATCGCTGAACGAAGCGACAACCGCAACGCTCCTTCATTCTTGCCGCGATGCGAAGACGACATCGCACGGCGAAGTGCAATGCGGATGGTTTCCGCGGCCGAGATCCTGGCTGGAACGCCGCCCGGCAAGCACGCGTGACCCCTCGCATGCGAATCACCAAAGCCCGATTCGAGTGAGTGAGAGCGGTTGGGCGCTCTAAAAGGCGGTGGACGGCGCCAGCCTGTGAAAAAAATTTTGGATGGCTAAATGGCCGCCGGCGGGCCGATTTTGGGCGCGTTTCCGTTCGCTACAGCGATTTGCCGCACTTAAAACAATTTATGCAGGAAACTTTTCACGCGCGAGAAATCCTTATTCCATCGGGCTTTATCGCTTCGCCAGCAAATGCTTCAGTAAAATTTGTGTTGATGAGACACTCACCCGCGCTCCGTACCGTGCCGCGCGCGCTACGTCCGCCGCGCGAAATCTTTCCACCGGCGTATACACAGTTCGTTAAGCGGAGTCGCTGTTTTTTGCATTGTGCTGTAGTAATCAAAGTGCAGTGCACGTCGATTCGCGACTGCACTGTTACTACAGCGCCATTTAATCGTGGCTAGGAGGGCAGCATGGCTAAGAGAGCCAAATCGAAGACCAAGTCAGCGGCGAAGAAGACAGCCAAGAAGACAAGGCGCAAATCCGCTAAGAAGAAGAAGTAATGCCGCTCGGTCGATCGGCTTCAGGCAGTCGACAGACTGTGTCACACGAGCCGGCGATGCCACAGGGCAGGGGGCGGTGACGTCACCCCCGAAGCGACGCCGGTTCTAGTCGACAAGAGGGCGTCGGCGAGACAGGGTTCAAGCTTCCCAGGCATTATTGTCTGAGAAGAGGAGGGCGGAGAAATCCGCGCTCCACCCGGCGAAAGCCGGGCAACTTGATCCCGCGATCTCGCCGACGCCCTCAATGCATCCGCCGGACGGAACCGCCGAGTCGCGGTTCTTCAGGTTCCCAAAAGCTCCGGCGGGGGAAGGCTCGGTTGCGGTTTGCGCACCGGTAACCTAGCTCTCGCGGGCACCTTCGCAACAGGAGCCGGTGTTCACCATGGCCCGCGCCAGCAAGTCGAAAATCAAACGTCAGTCCAAAACCGTGCGCCCTGCGCGCGCTACGCAGAAGCCGATCGACCTGTATTACTGGTCGACGCCGAACGGCTACAAGATTTCCATCATGCTGGAGGAATGCCGGCTCCCTTATCGGGTGATCCCGGTAAACATCTCCAAGGGCGATCAGTTCAGGCCGGAATTTCTGGCGATCTCGCCCAATAACCGGATACCTGCAATCGTCGATCATCAGGGTCCAAGCGGCAAACCGATCTCGATCTTTGAGTCAGGCGCGATCCTGCAATATCTCGGGCGCAAGACGGGGAAATTTTATCCCTCCTCCGAGCGCGCCCGGGTCGAGGTGGACCAGTGGCTATTCTGGCAAGTGGGCGGGCTCGGCCCCATGGCGGGGCAAGCGCATCACTTTCGCCTCTACGCGCCGGAAAAATTGCCTTATGCGATCGAGCGCTACACCAACGAATGCAACCGCCTCTACGGCGCGATGAACAAACGCCTCGCCGATCGCGAATTCCTTGCCGGCAAATATTCCATCGCCGACATCGCCTGTGTGGGCTGGGTAAACCGGTGGCCGCGGCAAGGCCAGGACATCGAGCAATTCCCGCATGTGAAGCGCTGGCTTGAAACGATGCTGGCGCGTCCGGCGGTCGACCGCGGCATTCACTTGAAGGTGGACGAGGCCGACAAGGTGGATATGAAGGACCCGCAGGTCCGCAGCATCCTGTTCAACCAGCGCGCGCGCTGACCAGCTTCTGAAAGTGGTTAGCGCGGCACCAACCGGCACGGTTAGCAAATACTCGCCAAATAACGAAAAATACGCGCAAAGGACAAAAACCCCGTTTCTATCGGGGCTTTAGTGGATTGATTGAGCCTTGCCGCGATCCGACGCCTTTGATCGGTTACGTTTCGATTCATTGCAATATTTAAACAGTCGTTCAAATTTTCGGCTGAGTATCCCCATGCGACGGCCAATCCGTCGCGTCCATGGCGTGAAGTCCGCGACGGACCGTGGCGCGCGCCGACAGGGGGTTGAGATGGCACGCTATGAACTTCTAGAGATCGAGATGGCGGTCGCAGGGGCTGCCCCGATGGGCGGGGAAGCGCTGTTCGAGCTCGGCATGATGTACTCGTCGGGCAATTCGGTGCCGGTGGATCTCGTGTCCGCGCACAAGTGGTTCAATCTGGCGGCGATGAAAGGCTATGCCGATGCGGTGCGCCTGCGCCGCGAAATTGCCGCTGAGATGACCGATGCCGAGATCGGCAAGGCCCAGCTTGCTGCCCGCGAGTGGCTGAAGCTGCATCCGCAACCACAGGTCAAGGCCTGCGTCGCTAGCGCGCCGCTTTCGGTTGCCGCCTAGCGGAAGGTCCTTTTGGTTCGCTTGCCAAGCCTCCGTCGCTCGGGCATATCCGACCGGGACGGAGACGTGGCCGAGTGGCTGAAGGCGGCGGTTTGCTAAACCGTTATACGCTCTAAAGGCGTATCGAGGGTTCGAATCCCTCCGTCTCCGCCAGTAAGTTACGCCAGCCCGCTGATCCAAAACGGTAACACGGTTTTCCCGATTGGCCGCGGGCTCACCCGCGCATGAGTTCACTCTGTGCTCAGGAGCGTAACGAGCGAGACGCCATCAGCAACTTCGCGGATCGCGCATAAGCTCTCTCTCTAGCGAACGAGAAATCCATCCTTGCGCTGCCAAAATCTTTCACGCGCGATGGTGCCAGCCAGACCAAGCTGCCTTACCTTTGAACAGTGCGCCTGCTTGTTTGAAGGGAATTTCCCAGATTCATTTTCCGAAACGGCAGAAACGACAGCAGGCGTCAAAAAACTGTCGCTATCCAGCACGTCTCATGGTGCGGGAGCCATAGTGCAACGGACGCCACCTGGCGTTATAAATAGGCTGCCTGGGCGGCATAATCCCTCATCTCCGCTAGGCAAGTGAGACTGCCGATGGACGCGTCAACAGAATCTGCCAGAGAAGCCCGCTTTCCCAAATGGGCCGCGGCGCTCAGCGACAAGGACGCTTTTCAGCAGGAACAGGCGCGGCTCGGGCATATCTGGACATTCCTCGGGCTTGCCCTGGATGTGGCCAAGGACGGCGACTGGTTCACCGCGGAACTCGGTGGACGTTCGGTCTTCGTGCAGCGCTTCGGCGAAAATTTGAATGGCTTTGAGAACCGCTGCGCACACCGCTTCTATCCGCTACGGACGAAAGAAAAGGGCAACGGTCCAATCAAATGCGGCTTCCACCACTGGACCTATAACCAGCAGGGCCGTGCCGTTCAAATTCCCCGCTGTAAGGAATTATTCGGTGTCATGCCGAAGGAACTAAACGCGCGCATCGCACCGATTGAGATCGCGACCTGCGGCTCGCTGATCTTTGGCCGCTTCCAGCATCCGCGTGCCAACGAAACCCTGCAGCAGTTCCTGGGCGACGCGGTGCCGATCATAGAGGCCATGTGCACGCTGCAGCGCCAGCCGCGTTCGGTCAGCCTGATGGTCGAGGCCAACTGGAAGCTCTGCTATCACATCAGTCTCGACGACTATCACTCGCCCGCGGTGCACCCGACCACGTTCGGAAAGGGAGGGTATCTGCGCCGCGAGGCGTTGCAATATTTCCGCTTTGGTTCGCACAACGCCTTCTTTCCGGGCGCGGACGAAAACGCCCTGCAGGCGATGATCGAAGCCTGCAAGAACGGAACCTACCGTCCGGTGCGCTATCGCATCTTCCAGATTTTCCCGAATCTGCTGATCGCGCTGTTTCGTGCTCAGCAGTACTGGTACATCAACGTCCAGCAATATGTGCCGGTGGCGCCGGGCCGTTCCTTCATGCGCTCCTGGTATTACCGGGCGCCCTTCGAAAGGGATCAAGGAATGCTGGGGCGGTGGTTCGATGCCGCCACGGAACCCGGCAGGGCACGGGTGGTGGAATATTTCATCCGCAAGGTGCACTCCGAGGACAATAACGTGGTCGAGCGGCTGCAGCGCTTCGCCTCGCAGCAGGGTGGTTGGCCGCGGGTGGGCTATGCGGAAGAACGGATTAAGTGGTTCGAAGAGGCTTACGCCGAGGCCCTGGCCGATTAGGCTCCGGACCGCTCGCAGTCGGCGATGAATTGGTCCAGCCGGGCGATGATAGCTTCTTCCATCAAAAGCGGCGCATGCCCTTGGCCGGGAACCTCCACTACCTGCAGGTCGGCTTTGCGCTGGCGCATAGCCGCGACCGTCGCGCGCGAGAGCAAGTCGGAATTCTCCCCCCGCAACA
>JAXDOO010000440.1:0-5302 GCA_034668865.1 Alphaproteobacteria bacterium | reverse complement strand
AGCGGCCGTCTCGAAGGATGAGGCCCGCTTTGTGGCCTCATGGTTCGAGACGCGCAGCCATAGCGCGTCGCGCTTATGGCTGCGCTCCTCACCATGAGGATCGAATGCGCGGTGTCCGACTACGTCTTGGTGCTGGCGTGGACTTCGCGGGGGAATAGCTCGTCCGGCGTGACGCGGCGGTGGGTGACGCCCTGCTCATGGGCGTAGCGGCAGAACGCATCGAGCGTGGTGCGGTTGCCGGCTACTCCATAGGGGAACAGGTCGGGCCCGAACGTCGTCTGCGCTTCCGCCGCCACTGTCACGATCCACGGATAGGGATAGTGCGACACCGTGATGTCGCGCATGCGCGCGACGCTGCGGCGCTTGGCCTCTTCGAACGCCTTATAGAGATTCATCGCGATCCAGGGATGCTGCTCGAACACGGCGCGCCGCATGGCGATCAGGTGCATGATCGGATAGATGCCGGTGCGCTTATAGGACGCCAGTTCCTCGTTTTGGAAATCGGGGAAGAGCCGGGCGATGTTGGGCTTGCCTTCCAGGAAGGCATTCGGCACGCGCGCCGACATCACCGCATCGACCTCGCCGCTTGCCAGCATGCCGCTCAGGCTGCTCTCGGACCGTGCCTCGTATCGGATCGACTTGGGCAGATTCAGCTCGACCTTCTCGGCGCGGCCGGGCTCGTTCACGCCGGCCTGCAGCCAGCGGATCGAGCCGAGATCGACGCCATAATCGTCGGCCAGGATGCCGCGCACATAGAGGCCCGCGGTCTGCGCCCATTCGGGAATTCCGACGGTGCGGCCCTTCAGGTCTTGCGGCGTCTTGATGCCGCGGTCGGTGCGCACATAGATCGCCGAGTGGCGGAAGACGCGGGAGGGAAATACCGGGATTCCCACCATGGGCGAGGCTCCGGTCGAAGCGAGCGAAACGAATTTCGCCAGCGACATTTCGGAGACGTCCCATTCCAGGTTCTTAGTGAAACGGAAGAAGATTTCCTCCGGCACCGGATAAACCAGGGGCGTGAGCGCAATGCCGTCTGCCCGCACCGCGCCGCTCGCAAGGTCGCGGGTATGATCGTAATCGCCGATACCGAGCGTCAGGTGCACCGCGGCGGTGCCGCCCTGGCCCACGATCTGCGGCAGGCGCTGCGGCGATGCTGCCGCATTGGCAGGCTTGGATTCTGGCTTGTTTTCAGGCTTGGCTTTTTCGACGTTCATGCAGGGCCCCGTGAAATGAGGGGTATTGTTATGGGGCCGCTTGCGACGGCGCAATGCCCCACCGGGCGGAATGCCGGTCGCGGCAATTTCTCGCAGCATGAGCCTCGGAGCCGTCGCACGGGCTTCAAAGCCACAGCGGCGATGATGACACATAAAGAAAAACCGGACCCTTGCGGGTCCGGTTGTTAGTTTGTCGGCAAAGCCGACAATCACCTTCCAGAGGGAACATCTGCCGCCGTGTCGGTTGCGATTGGGGAGGGGGGAGCAACCGCCGTCAACAGTAGAACACCGAATATGCAGAGTGAATCGGAGTGAGACAACGCGAGTGAGCGCATGTCAGCCATGCGCGCTCAGTAATGCCAGCGCTGCGCCTTGGCCACGAGGAAATCGCGGAACACCTGCACCCGCGCCACCGACTTCAATTCTTCCGGATAGACGAAATAGGCATCGAGCGCCGGCGCGTCGGTTTCGCCGAACAGCTGCACCAGGCCACCGTTCTCCTCGACCAGATAGTCCGGCAGCAAGGCGACGCCGAGTCCGCGCTGGCAGGCGCGCAGCACGCCGAGAATGCTGTTGATGACCAGCGTCGCGGCGCGCGGGCCCTTGCTGTTGCGGCCGACCTCGATCAGCCAATTGCGGTTCTGCAGGTAGAGCGGCACCGTGCTGCCGCCGAGCAGCACGATGCGGTGCTGATCGAGATCTTCCAGCGCGCGCGGCGTCCCGAAGCGTTTGATATATTCCGGCGAGGCATAGGCGTGAAAGTGCACCGAGAACAGCTTGCGCTGAATCAGCGCCGGTTGCGTCGGCTGCCGCAGGCGGATCGCCACGTCGGCTTCGCGCATCGCCAGATCGAGCTCCTCGTCGCTGGTGATCAGGCAGATGCGGATGTCCGGATAGAGATCGATGAACTCGCCGAGCCGCGGCGTCAGCCAGTGCACGCCGATGCCGGGCGTGGTGGAGACCTTGAGATCGCCGTTCGGGCGCTCGCGGCTGTCGGTGAGCTTGGCCCGCGCCGCCTCCAGCTTCATGAACACGTCATGGGCGGTGCGGTGAAGCAGGTCGCCTTGCTCGGTAAGAATGAGTCCACGAGCGTGGCGATGAAACAGCGAGACGCCGAGCTCCTGCTCCAGCGCCGATACCTGCCGCGACACCGCCGACTGCGAGAGCTTGAGCTGCTCGCCCGCGTGGGTGAAGCTGCCGGCCTCGGCGGCGGCATGAAAGACTTTCAGCTTGTCCCAATCCATTTTCGGTCCTGATCCGCGGCCTTGCGCGCGGAGGCGATTATTCGGCGGCGACGGCCGGCTCGGCCTCGCCATGGGCGGCGAGAAATTTCTCTGCTTCCAGCGCGGCCATGCAGCCCTGGCCGGCGGCGGTCACCGCTTGGCGATAAACGTCGTCGGTGACGTCGCCGGCGGCGAATACGCCCGGCACCGAGGTCGCGGTCGAATATGGCGCGGTCTTGATATAGCCCGACGGTTTCATGTCGACCTGGCCCGCCACCAGCTCGGATGCCGGCGTATGGCCGATGGCGATGAAGATGCCGTCCGCCGGGCGTTCGGTCACCGCCCCGGTCTTGATGTTCTTCAGCACCGCGCCCGTCACCTTCAGCGGGTTCTGCGCGCCCACCACGTCTTCCAGCACCGTGTCCCACAGCACCGAGATTTTCGGGTTCTTCGACAGGCGGTCCTGCAGGATCTTCTCGGCGCGGAAGCTGTCGCGCCGGTGCACGACGGTGACCTTGGAGGCGAAATTGGTGAGGAACAGCGCTTCCTCCACCGCGGTATTGCCGCCGCCGATCACCAGCACTTCCTTGTTGCGGTAGAAGAAGCCGTCGCAGGTGGCGCAGGCCGACACGCCGTAGCCCTTGAACTTCTGCTCGGAGGGAAGATCGAGCCAACGCGCCTGCGCGCCGGTGGCGAGGATCAAACTATCGGCGAGATAGACGTCGCCGGAATCGCATTCCAGGCGGAATGGACGACGCGACAGGTCCACCTTGCTGACATGATCGGTGACGATGCGCGTGCCCACATGCTCGGCCTGTTTCTGCATCTGCTCCATCAGCCAGGGACCCTGGATGACGTCGGCAAAGCCGGGATAGTTCTCCACGTCGGTGGTGATGGTGAGCTGGCCGCCGGGCTGGATGCCCTGGATCAGGATCGGTTCCAGCATGGCGCGGGACGCATAGATCGCCGCCGTATAGCCGGCCGGGCCTGAGCCGATGATGATGACCTTGGCGTGGGTTGTCTTACCCATCTGGATGCCCCGTACCCGAAGGAAGGGCGCCAAGCCCGCACTGACGTGCCCGGCCGTGGCGCCACATCTCAATCTAAGTTTTTCAGCGAGCTATGCAAGATATGCAGATCGCGACCTAACAGGCACGTTGCCGCGGCATGGAATGACTACCTGAATACCTCTTTCGCGCAATAATGTTTCGCAGCGCGGCGGGACCCGCTAAGGATGACGCAACGCAACCAGCCAGGAAGGCTGCCGTGGCCAGCCGCCTAGACGCCCTCGACCGCCAAATCCTGACCGAGCTGCAGAACGACGGCCGCATCACCAACGTGGAATTGGCGCGCCGCATCGGCATTTCGGCGCCGCCCTGCCTGCGCCGGGTGCGTGCCTTGGAGGAAGCCGGCTTCATCAAGGGCTACCGGGCGCTGCTCGACGAGAAGCTTCTGGGTTACGAGGTCACCGTCTTCGCCATGGTGCATCTCTCCAGCCAGGCCGAGGCCGATCTCAAGGCGTTCGAGGATTTCGTGCGCAAGGAGCCGCTGGTGCGCGAATGCTGGATGCTGTCGGGCGAGATCGACTTCATCCTCAAATGCGTGGCGCCCGACATGAAGACCTTCCAGGCCTTCGTGGCCGAGCTCACGGCCGCGCCGCATGTGCGCAACGTCAAGACCTCGCTTACGCTGCGCAACTCCAAGGACGCCGCCATGGTGCCGATGGAGCTTGCCGGTCAAGCCAAAGCCGGATGAGCGACGCTCCGCAGCAGGCGGGCGCGCCGGCGAAAGTCCTGGTGCTCACCGCCTACGATCCGCCGTTTGCGGGCCTCGCCGCCCTGACCGTGCCGCGCATGCGCGCGTTCAGCGAGCGCCACGGCTATGCGTTTCGCGAGACGCGGGTGTCAGACGCCGGTCGCCGGCCCGTTTGGATGAAGATCACGGCGCTGCGCCAAGCGCTCGATGAGGACCATGACCTCATCATGTGGATCGACGTCGACGCCCTGATCCTGCGCCTCGATGTCGATCTGCGCGGCGCGCTCCCGCCCGGCAAGGACCTCGGCATGGTCTGGCACGGTGGCGACGCGGTCATGCCGAACGGCGTGCCGGCCCACCTTAACGCCGGCGTGCTGATGGTGCGGCCTGGCAGCTGGTCGCGCGACTTCTTTCGCCGCGTGGCGGAAACGCGGCTCAAGCATTATTGGCAGGAACAGGCGGCGATGCTGCATTTGCTGGGCTACGACGCAGCGCTGGGTCTTGGGCCTGACCGGCCGCAAGCGCCCGACCGGCAGCAGGTCGCGCGGCTCGATCCGGCCTGGAATGCCATACCCGCGGTCGCAACGGTCGCCGATCCGATCATCCATCACTGGGCGGGAATATCCGGGCCGGCGCGCGAGCGCGGCCGGCCCGATCGCTTTCAGCATCAGCCGCGGCGACCGCAGCCGGCGTTCGAGCTGCGCGATGTGACCGGTTTCCTCCCACCAGCGGTTCATCAATTCGGCGACCGCGCGCCGCGCCGGCTCGCCATGGGCGTCGCGGAAGCCAAGCATCGCCACGTCGGCCGCGATAGCCCGCTCGCGTGCGGGGCCGGATTGTCCCGCCCAGTGATGGATGATCGGGTCGGCGACCGTGGCGATCGCGGGTATCGCATTCCAGGCCGGATCGAGCCGCGCGACCCGCTGCCGGTCGGGCGCTTGCGGCCGGTCCGGCCCGAGGCCGAGGATGGCGTCGTAGCCGAGCAGATGCAGCATCGCCGCCTGTTCATGCCAATAATGCTTGAGCCGCGTTTCCGCCACCCGGCGGAAGAAGTCGCGCGCCCAGGCGCCGGAGCGCACGATGATCACGCCGTTGTTGAAGTGAGCCGGC
>JAXDOO010000439.1:0-9171 GCA_034668865.1 Alphaproteobacteria bacterium | reverse complement strand
ACGCCATAGTGGGGGCGGTGATGATGACGCCAGCCGTCGCGCCAATGCGCCGAGGCCGCGGTCGGGATTGCCGCAGTGGCTACGACGGTCGCCGCGGCAAGCGCCAAAGTGATCTTGCGTAACATGGAAGTCTCCCGTTTTTTTTTTGGATGCCGCCGCATTGGCTGCGGCCGGACATCCCGTGTTTAGTGGTACGCATCATAGGCAGCAGCACTGAACGCGTTCTGAGCGGCGAATTCATAAGGGCTTCAGACAGATGAACCCGGCCGCGGCCGTCCATTCAGGTCAGGTTCAAACAGCCTTGCCGCTCAGGGGACCTGCCGCTATAAGCGCCGCGCGCGTGCCCCGAGGATTTTTTTTGAAGGACGATGTGATGGCGGCCGAACGGACTTTTTCCATCATCAAGCCCGACGCGACCGCGCGAAACCTCACGGGTCCGATCAATGCGATGATCGAGGCGGCAGGCCTGCGCATCGTGGCGCAGCGGCGCATCCGCATGAGCCGCCAGCAAGCCGAAAAATTCTACGAAGTGCATAAGGAGCGCCCGTTTTATGGCGAGCTGGTGGATTTCATGACCTCCGGGCCGGTGGTGGTGCAGGTGCTCGAAGGCGACAACGCGGTGGCAAAATATCGTGAAGTGATGGGCGCGACCGACCCAGCGAAAGCGGCCCCAGGCACGATCCGCAAGGTGCATGCGCTCTCGGTCGGGGAAAATTCGGTGCACGGTTCCGACGCGCCGGAAACTGCGGCGCAGGAGATCGCCCAGTTTTTCTCCAAGGAGGAGATAGTCGGCTGACCGTCGATGCGACAGACAGCCGCGTATGAGGCTTGTCCGGTTTTGGTGGCGACAGCCGGGAACACCCCGCTAGATTACCGCGGCCGATTATGGGCATCCTAGGCGGACGGGCTTCCCCGTCAAAAAATCAACGACATAGGGGATTAGGGTGGAACTGCTGTTGGAAGAGCTCACGCATCCGGCATATTGGCTCGCCGCGCTGCAGATCATCTGGATTAACGTTCTGCTTTCCGGCGACAACGCGGTCGTGATTGCGCTGGCCTGCCGCATGCTGGAACCGCGTCAGCGGTTCTGGGGCATGATCCTCGGCGCCGGCGTCGCAGTGCTGCTGCGTATCATCTTCACCGCTGTCGTCGCGCAGATCATGGCCTTCCCATTCCTCAAGCTGGTCGGCGGCCTGCTGCTCCTGTGGATCGCGATCAAGCTGCTGGTTCCGGAAGAGGACCACGCCGAAGGCAAAGTGAAAGCCGCGGACAGCTTGTGGCCGGCCGTGCGCATCATCGCCATCGCCGACATCGTCATGAGCCTCGATAACGTGATCGCCATCGCCGGCGCGGCCGATTCCGCCTCGGTGAAGATGGCCGTGCTGTATACCGGGCAACAGGCGATCGACCTCGCCTATTACGTCAAGATATCGCTTATCACTTTTGGCCTTGCGACGAGCGTGCCGCTGATCATCGCCGGCAGCGCGCTTCTGATGGCGATGCTTGATCGCTTCCCGATCCTGGTTTGGGCAGGCGCCGGTCTGCTCGGCTGGGTGGCGGGCGAGATCATCATCAAGGATGCCGCGGTCGCCGGCTATCTTGGCGAGGAATTGGTGCACCGCTGGGAGTTCTGGTCGGCTGGCGCCGGCGTGGTCTTTGTGCTCGGGGTCGGCTGGCTCATCCGCAGTGCCAGGCACAAAGCGCTGACGGAGCAACCGCTCGTCGTCGATCCGCCGGGACCGGAAGAGTTCCCGCATCCCACGGCCGGGCAGAAGCAGGCCGCGGCCGACCAAGCGCGCGGACACCAAGCGCGCGGACCCTAAACGCGCGTCGGTATTGTGACGCCATCGGGGACCTGCGCGCCGTCCAGGCGGCATGTCCCTTCGTTTATCCGCAGGCTTCCTTCCGCCAGCCACTTCAGCGCCAGCGGATAGATCTTGTGCTCGACCGTCAGCACGCGCGCGGCGAGCGTTTCCGCCGTGTCGTCCTTCTGCACCGGCACTGAAGCCTGGCAGACGATCGGTCCCGCATCCATGTCGGCGGTGACGAAGTGCACCGTTGCGCCATGTTCCTTCGCGCCGGCGGACAACGCCTGCTCATGCGTATGGAGACCTTTGAATTTCGGGAGCAAAGCCGGGTGGATGTTGAGCATCCGCCCTTGCCAGCGGTCGATGAACCAGGGCGTCAATAGACGCATGAATCCGGCGAGGCAAATGATCTCGATGCCGTTGCCCTCCAGCACGGCTTGCAGCGCCTGCTCAAAGGCCTTGCGATTTTTTCCATAGTCGGCGTGGTCGATGATCGTGGTAGCGATGCCGGCGCGGCGCGCATAGGCGATACCTTCGGCCTGCGGGCGATTGGAAACGACCAGCGCGATCTCGGCGGGATAACTGCTGTCTTTGGCGGCTTCAACCAGCGCGGCCATGTTGGAGCCACGGCCTGAAATCAAAACCGCAACACGCTTGCGCGCCATTTGCGTCACCGTGCGAGGTCGAGGCTTCCAGTATAACGGACTTGCGGGCCGCTCCCGGCTGCGGTGATCTCTCCAAGCTCGACCACGCTTTCACCGTCGCGCTGGAGAATTGCAGTGATCGCCCGTGCATCTTTCGGCGCGGCCACCAGCACCATGCCGATGCCGCAATTAAAGGTGCGCAGCATTTCTTCCTGTGCGACGTTGCCGGCGCGCGCGAGCCACTGGAATACCGGCAGCACTGGCACGCGGGAGAGGTCCACCGTCACGCCCAGGCCTTTCGGCAGCACGCGGGGGATATTGTCGGGGAATCCACCGCCGGTGATATGCGCCAGAGCCTTCACAGCTTTGCTTTCGCCGATTGCTGCGAGGCAGGATTTCACATAGATGCGCGTCGGCGTGAGCACGGCCTCGCCCAGGGTCTTGGCCGGATCGAACGGCGCCGGCGCGTTCCAGTCCAGCCCGGCATGGCCCGCGACTTTGCGCACGAGCGAAAAGCCGTTGGAATGCAAGCCGGACGATTTCAGCCCAAGCACGACATCCCCGACCACGACATCACTGCGTGGTAGCAAGGTTCCGCGCTCCGCTGCGCCGACGGCGAACCCCGCCAAGTCATAGTCGCCTGGCTGATATATCCCGGGCATTTCGGCGGTCTCGCCGCCGATCAACGCGCAGCCGGCTTGGCGGCAACCTTCGGCGATGCCGGCGACGACCGTCGCACCGGTTTCAGGGTCGAGCTTGCTGCAGGCAAAATAATCCAGAAAAAACAGCGGCTCGGCACCTTGGACGATCAGGTCATTGACCGACATGGCGACCAGATCGATGCCGATTGTGGCGTGACGCCCAGTTTCGCAGGCAATTTTGACCTTGGTGCCGACGCCATCGGTGGAGGCTACCAGCACCGGATCGCTAAAGCCGGCACCTTTCAGATCGAAAATACCGCCGAAGCCGCCGATTTCCCCGTCCGCGCCCCGCCGCGCCGTCGCCCGCACGAGCGGCTTGATCAGCTCCACCATGCGATTGCCGGCATCGATATCGACGCCGGCCTCGGCATAGGTGAGGCCGGACACTTTGTCGCCCATGATATTTCCTTGGCTTACGCAGGCTAGTGCGGTTTGTGCGAACTTCGGATTCGGCACACTAACCTGCGAATTCGGTACTTGGGAATCATACGCTGTGCAATGGCAGGATCGTGGCTATACTGAAAGCCGATGCGGCGCGCTTCCCGGCGTAAGGGCAGGGCGACTGTTGTACCGGGACCCGCAAGACTTCAGATTTCCATGAGTATCCCAAACCTCATTACCCTTGCCCGCATCCTGCTGGTTCCCGTTCTGGTCTGGGCCATCATCGCCGGCGAGATGCAGCTGGCCTTCCTGCTTTTTCTCGCCGCCGGCATCAGCGATGCGGTCGATGGCTTTTTGGCCAAGCGTTTCGGGATGGCGACCGAACTCGGCGCCTATCTCGATCCCCTGGCCGATAAGGTGCTCATCGTCTCCATCTATGTGGCGCTCGGCATCACCGACGTGCTGCCCGCTTGGCTGGTGATCCTGGTCGTCTCGCGCGACTTCATGATCGTCGGCGCGGTGCTGTTGTCGTGGCTGGTGGATAACCCGGTGGCGATTAAGCCGGTGCTCGTCTCAAAACTGAACACTGCGGCACAGATCGTCTTCGCGACGCTCACGCTGGCCTCGCTGGCCCTCAGCGTAAACGCAGAGCCATTGCTCACTGTGATGATGGGCCTAGTCGTTATCTTGACCCTGATTTCGATCGGCTTCTATCTGCGCGAATGGGTCCGCCACATGAATTCGGCGGAAGCCCGAAATTGAACGAAGGCAACGCGGCATGAGCGCAGATGGGAGCACGATGAATTTCCGGCGACCGATCGTGTTCTGGGCATCGATCTTTGCCTTCATCATCATCGTGATGTGGCTATTGGGCGACGTGCTGTTGCCTTTCGTGGCGGGCGCGGCAATTGCCTATCTGTGCAATCCGCTGACCAACCGGCTGGAACGCTTGCTCCCGCGCTGGGTCGGGGCGCTGATTGTCATCACGCTGGTCGTCCTGTTCTGTGTGCTGCTGATCCTGCTGATCGTGCCGGTGCTCGGCGCGCAGCTTACGGCCTTCATCGAAGACCTGCCGGGCTATATGCGCAAGCTCCAGGCGCTGATCAGCGATCCGAGCCGCCCCTGGCTGAGCCGCTTTGTCGGCGAACGCTTTGCCGGCGCCGACAAATCCAGCGGTGAGCTGATGACTCAAGCCGCCGCCCTGGGGACGGCTTTTCTCGGCAAGATCTGGTCGGGCGGTGCCGCGGTGGTCTCGCTCTTCGGGCTCCTGGTCATTACGCCGGTCGTGGCCTTCTATTTCCTCGCCGATTGGGAGCGCATCACCACAAGTCTGGAGCGGCTGGTGCCGCGCTCGCAGCACGACACGGTCGTGAAGCTCGCGCGGCAGACCGACGCGGCGATTGCCGGCTTTGTCCGCGGCCAGACGCTGGTTTGCGTCCTCCTCGGTCTTTTCTACGCAGTCGCGCTGTCGGCGGTCGGGCTGAATTTCGGCCTGCTGATTGGGCTGCTGTCCGGTCTGATCAGCTTTATTCCCTATGTCGGCTCCGTCACCGGCTTCGTGCTGGCGACCGGCATCGCGCTGGCGCAATTCTGGCCGGAATGGATCTGGATCGTCGCCGTCATGGGCATATTCCTGTTCGGGCAGTTCATCGAAGGCAATATTCTCGTGCCGAAACTGGTTGGCGATAGCGTCGGCCTGCATCCACTCTGGTTGATGTTCGCCTTGTTCGCATTCGGCTATCTCTTCGGCTTCCTCGGCTTGCTGCTCGCGGTTCCGCTGGCGGCGGCGGTCGGTGTGCTGGCGCGTTTCGGCGTCGCGCGTTATCTGAAGAGCCCGCTTTACAACAACGGAGCGCGCTGATGCGCAGCGGGGCGGCCAGCCGGAGTGCACCGCCGAGGCAGCTTGCGCTGGCGCTCGGGCATGAAGAGAGCCTGGCGCGCGAAGACTTTCTGGAAGGTCCTTCCAATGCGACGGCGCTGAAGTTGCTGGAAGCCTGGCCCGATTGGCCGGCGCCAGTGGTCATGCTGACGGGGCCGGAAGGCAGCGGAAAGAGTCATCTCGCCGCGATTTGGGCTGCGGCTTCCGGCGCACGCGTCATTGCCGGACGCGCGCTGACGGAGACTTCGCCGCCGATGGCGCTTGCGACCGGCGCGTTGGTGATCGAGGATCTCGGAGCGAGCGAATTCGATGAGGCCTCGCTTTTCCATATGCTCAATCTCGCGCGCGAGGAGCGGGCCTTTATTCTGCTCACGGCGCGCATGCCCCCGGCCAGCTGGAATGTCGGCTTGCGCGATTTGGCCTCGCGGCTGCGGGCCGTACCGGTCGTTGCGCTGGAGGCGCCGGACGACACCTTGCTTCGCTCGGTCATTGTCAAGCTCTGCGCCGACCGTCAGCTCACGGTAGATGAGGCAGTGGTGGGCTATTTGGCCAGCCGGATCGAACGGTCATTCGGCGCCGCCCGCTCGGCGGTGGCGCGGCTTGACCGGGAAGCCTTGCGGCAGAAAAGGGCAGTTAGCCGTGCGCTTGCAGCGGACCTTTTTCGTGATGGCGCTTGACGAGGGGGGTCACCCAAGCGCGATCATGTCACTGAGGCGACATGATGCGCGGCTAAGTAACCTTTTAATGTTATACTTCAGGCCATGAGCGATATTACACAAGTTGCTGTTTTAGCAGAGAAAAAAACCAGAGCCCCAGCTTTGGCTCCGGCGCCGGCAGCGCCCACCCCCCTCTCTGAAGCCGCGAGTGGGGACCGGTTTATCAACCGGGAATTGTCCTGGTTGCAGTTTAATCGCAGGGTCCTGGAAGAGGCGGAGAACCAGAGCCATCCTCTGCTTGAGCGGGTACGCTTTCTTTCGATCTCGGCCAACAACCTGGACGAATTCTTCATGGTGCGCGTCGCCGGTCTCAAGGGCCATGTGCGCGCGGGCATCGCTACCAAAAGCCCGGAGGGTTTGACGCCCAGCGAACAGCTCGCGCGCATCAACGAGATGGCCTCGCGCCTCGCTTTCGATCAGCAGCAACGCTGGAAGGCATTGCGCAAGGAACTTGCCCAGGAGCGAATTGTCCTGGTCGACAGCGCGGACATCACTAAGCAGGAGCGTGCCGCGCTGGAGGCGCATTTTCTGGTTCACGTCTTTCCCTTGCTGACGCCGCTCGCGGTCGATCCGGCGCACCCGTTCCCCTTTATTGCCAATCTTAACTTTTCCATCGCGCTACAGCTCACCCGCGTCAGCGACGGCAAAGGGATGAACGCGCTCATTCGCATGCCTAACAAGATCGACCGTTTCATCCGGCTGGCGGGAAGCGAGGGCGATGTCGTTCGCATGGTGACCATCGAGCAGGCTACCAGCCTGTTCATTGGCCGGCTTTTTCCCGGCTACGCGGTGAAGGGGCAGGGCGCCTTCCGCGTGATCCGCGATTCCGAACTTGAAGTCGAAGAAGAAGCCGAGGATCTGGTGCGGCTGTTCGAAACCGTGCTTAAGCGCCGCCGCCGCGGATCAGTGATCCGCCTTGAGATGGAAGCGGCGATGCCGGAGGAGCTCCGGCATTTCGTCCAGCGCGCGCTGGCGGTAGCCGACGACGAACTGGTGCTGATTGACGGGGTGCTGGCGCTGAACGAGCTGGCGCAGCTGGCCAATGTGGATCGGCCCGATTTGCATTTCGTGCCTTACAATCCCCGCTATCCGGAGCGCATCCGCGAGCAGGGCGGTGACTGCTTCGCCGCCATCCGGCAGAAGGATCTTATCGTTCACCACCCATACGAGTCCTTCGACGTGGTGGTGCAGTTCCTGCAGCAGGCGGCGCGCGATCCGAATGTCGTCGCGATCAAGCAGACCCTCTACCGCACCTCGGCTGATTCCCCGATTATCAAGGCGCTGGCGGAAGCTGCGGAAGCGGGAAAATCCGTAACCGCGCTGGTGGAATTGAAGGCGCGGTTCGACGAGGAGGCCAACATCCGCTGGTCTCGCGACCTGGAGCGCGCGGGCGTGCAGGTGGTGTTTGGTTTCATTGAGCTGAAGACTCACAGCAAATTGTCGCTGGTGGTTCGGCGTGAAGGTCCGTCGCTCGCGACCTATGTTCATGTCGGAACCGGTAATTATCATCCCGTAACGGCACGGGTTTACACCGACCTGTCCTTCTTCAGCGCCGATCCCGTGATCGCGCGCGATGTTGCACGCGTGTTTAACTTCATCACCGGCTATGCTGAGCCGGCCGAATTGGAAAAGATGGCTGTGTCGCCGCTCACGTTGCGTAAGCGCATCCAGAAACACATTGCCGACGAGATCGCGCATGCCAAAGCCGGCCGGCGCGGCGCGATCTGGATGAAAATGAATGCGCTGGTCGATCCCGACGTCATCGACGCGCTCTATCAGGCCTCGCAAGCGGGCGTGCAGATCGAGCTTATCGTGCGCGGCATCTGCTGCCTTCGGCCGCAGGTCCCCGGGCTTTCCGACAATATCCGGGTGAAATCAATCGTCGGCCGCTTTCTGGAGCACGGTCGCATCTATTGCTTCGGTGCCGGCCTCGGTCTGCCGCATCCCAAGGCGGCAGTCTACATTTCGTCTGCCGATTTGATGCCGCGAAACCTCGACCGACGCGTCGAAGTTTTATGCCCGATTCTAAATCCGACCGTGCACGAGCAGGTTCTGGACCAGATCATGATCGCCAACCTCAAGGATAACGAGCAGAGCTGGAAGCTCTTGCCCGATGGCAGCTCAACGCGCATAAAGGCCGCGGCGGGTGAAGAGCCCTTCAATGCGCAAAAATATTTCATGACCAATCCGAGTCTCTCCGGCCGTGGCAAATCGCTCAAGGAATCGTCGCCCCGTCTCTCGCGTCGCCCCGACCGGGCGTAGCCGCTTGCCGGCTGAGGCCGACGTCGCCCAGGGCCGGCTGGATGCCGGTCCGCCCGTTGCAGTCATCGACATCGGCTCCAATTCGGTCCGCCTTGTGGTGTATGAGGGGCTGACGCGCGCGCCAACGCCGATCTTCAATGAGAAGGAGCTATGCGGGCTTGGGCGTCAGGTGCAATCCACCGGCTTGCTCGCCAGGGACGCGGTCGAAGAGGCGTTGCGGGCGTTAAGGCGTTTCCGCGCGCTCTGCGACACGTTATTGGTGAGGCGGCTGTGGGTGATCGCCACCGCAGCCTGTCGCGATGCCACCAACGGGCCTGCATTTATCGCCGCAGCGGAACGCATCTGTCGGGGCAAGATCGACGTGTTGTCAGGCCCGCGAGAAGCGCAATTGTCCGCCTTGGGGGTGGTATCCGGCATCCATCATCCCGACGGCATCGTCGGCGACTTGGGTGGCGGTTCGCTCGAATGCACTCTTGTCCGCGGCGCACATATCGGCGCCCGCGTTACACTGCCGCTTGGCGGGCTGGCGCTGCAGGACGCCGCGTCGAAATCCCTCAAGAAAGCGGAAAAGATCGTCAGCAAGGCCTTGCGCAATGTTCCTCATCTGAAATCGATGCGAGGCCGCTCCTTTTACGCCGTGGGCGGGACCTGGCGCGCGCTTGCGCGGTTGCACATGTTTCAGACCGGCTATCCGCTGCATGTGATGCACAATTATATCTTGCCGGCGAAGGAGGCGTTGGAATTCGCCCGGCTCGTGCACCGCGTGAATCCGGAATCACT
>JAXDOO010000438.1:0-2573 GCA_034668865.1 Alphaproteobacteria bacterium | reverse complement strand
CGGCCATAGCGCCGCCCCCTGCAACAAACTTTTACATCCATTAACTCGCCGCCCGATCGGGCCGCTCTCATGATCGCGCACAGCCCGGCGATAGAGGATTCAACGATCATGGATGCATTGGCGCGCCCGGAATGGAAGCCCAGGACGCAGCGTACGGCGTTCGAACAGACCGTCCTCGTGCTGCAGGGCGGCGGCGCGCTCGGCTCGTACCAGGCCGGCGTCTACCAGGCGTTGGCCGAGGCGAAGCTGCATCCGGATTGGATCGGCGGTATTTCGATCGGAGCCATCAATGCTGCGCTGATCGCGGGCAATTCGCCGGACAAGCGCGTCGAGCGGCTGCGCGAATTCTGGGAGTCGGTCAGCGCGTCCCCGCTGGGAATTCCGTACATGAAGCCGGTGTACACCGCAGACGACCTGACCCGGCAGGTGCTCAACCACGTCCGCGCGTTCGGCATCGTGCTGCTCGGCGCGCCGAACTTTTTCAGGCCGCGGCTGCCCCCGTCATGGTGGCCCGCGGACCGTCCCGATACCGTGAGCCTTTATGACGTCGAGCCGTTGAAGGCCACGCTCGATCGCCTGGTGGACTTCGACCGGATCAACGGCGGCGAGATGCGCTTCAGCCTGGGTGCGGTGAATGTGCGCACCGGGAATTTCGAATATTTCGACAACACGACCCACCGCATCGGCCGCCAGCACGTGATGGCGAGCGGATCTCTGCCGCCCGGTTTTCCGGCCACCGAAATCGACGGCGAATACTATTGGGACGGCGGCATCGTCTCCAACACGCCACTGCAATGGGTGCTCGACAGCCGGCCACGGCGGGACACGCTGGCCTTTCAAGTCGACCTGTGGAACGCGCGGGGCGAACTGCCGCGCGATCTTCTGCAGTGCGAGGTGCGCGAGAAGGAGATTCGCTATTCGAGCCGAACGCGCGCGGCCACCGATGAGTACAAAAAGGTGCAGAAGCTCCGCATCGCGTTGGGCAAGATTCTCGAGCAGCTTCCGAAGGAGCTGCGAAACCTCCCCGAAGTGAACGTGCTCGCGCCGGAGGTGTGCCAGAAAGTCTGCAACATCGTTCAGCTGATCTATCGCAGCAAGAAATACGAAGGCAGCGCCAAGGACTACGAATTCTCCCGCCAGACCATGGAGGAGCACTGGGAGGCGGGGTACAGCGACGCCGTCGGGAGCCTGAGCCATCCGGAAGTATTTCAGCGTCCCAGCAAGCTGGAAGGCGTGCGGACGCTCGATTTTTCGCAAGGCCGCGAAAAACACTAGTTGCCGGATCGACCCCGCACGGGAGAACTACGAATGGAGGAGAGCGAAGTACGGCGGCGGGCGTTCGCAATGCCGCTGACCAGCCCGGCCTATCCGATCGGGCCGTATCGATTCGTCCATCGGGAATACCTCATCATCACCTACCGAACCGATCCGGAAGCGCTGCGCGCGCTCGTGCCGGCTCCGCTCGAGGTTTCGGAGCCCCTGGTCAAGTTCGAGTTCATCCGCATGCCCGACTCCACGGGCTTCGGCGACTACACCGAAAGCGGGCAGGTGATCCCGGTCTCGTTTCGGGGCCGCAAGGGGAGCTACAGCCACTGCATGTTCCTCAACGACCATCCGCCGATCGCGGGCGGCCGCGAGCTGTGGGGCTTTCCCAAGAAGCTTGCCGAACCCACGCTGAAGGCGGAAATCGACACGCTCGTCGGTACATTGGATTTCGGCCCGCTGCGGATCGCCACCGGCACCATGGGCTACAAGCACAAGCAGGCCGACCTTGCCGGGGTGCAGGCATCGCTGCTGGCGCCCAACTTCCTGCTCAAGATCATGCCGCACGTCGATGGCACGCCGCGGATCTGCGAGCTGGTGGAATATCACCTCGAGGATATCGCGCTGAAAGGAGCCTGGACCGGTCCGGCGGCCCTCACGTTGTTCTCCCACGCGCTTGCCCCGCTGGCCGAGCTGCCGGTGCTCGAGATCGTCTCCGGAACGCACATCATCGCCGACCTCACGCTTGGCCTAGGCAAGGTCGTCTACGACTACCTGGCCTGAAGTCCGGCCTGACAAGAGGAGTATTCCATGCGTCTGAAGGACAAGGTCGCCGTCGTCACCGGCGCAGCCAGCGGAATCGGAAAAGAGATCGCGGTCATTTTCGCGCGTGAAGGCGCCAAGATCGCCGTCGCCGATCTCGATGCGAAGGCGGCGGATGCCACCGCGCGCGAGATCGATTCGGGCAGCAATTCGGCCATCGGCGTCGCCATGGACGTCGCGGACGAAAAGCAGGTGGATGCCGGCATCGCCAAGGTGATCGAGCGGTTCGGCGCGCTCGACATTCTGGTCAGCAATGCCGGCATCCAGATCGTCGCGCCGATCGTGGATTTCGAATTCGCCAAATGGAAGCGGCTGCTGTCGATCCATCTCGACGGCGCATTCCTCACCACACGGGCCGCGCTGCGGCAGATGTACAAGCAGAACAGCGGCAGCATCATCTACATGGGCTCGGTGCATTCCAAAGAAGCCTCCGTGCTCAAGGCGCCCTACGTGACCGCCAAGCACGGTCTGGTCGGTCTGGCGAAAGT
>JAXDOO010000437.1:0-5246 GCA_034668865.1 Alphaproteobacteria bacterium | reverse complement strand
GGGGGCTTCCCGGTGCGCCGGCCTGTCGGCCATGATCTACATTTAGGGGTCTGTGGTGTCAACCGGATAATTAGGAAATAAATCCTAAACTCCCCCTCTCCAGGAACAAAGCCGTGCTATTCCGGTTGGCCGCCGGGGGTCACTTTCAGAAAATCAACCGACATGGATCGCATTGAAGAGCAGGCGGGCCGCTGGGGTATTGAAAGCCACTATCGCGACGCATTCGGCCGGCTCTGCTCAGCGCCACCCGAAACTCTGAGCGGATTACTGGAATTGCTGGCGCAAAATCGCGAGCCGGCGCAGCGCCGCGTCCCGCACACGGTTGTCGTTCGCAGCAACCGAGAAGCCTCGGTGTCCTTGCAGGCGCCGCCCGGTACGCGGGTCACCTGGACGATCGAAGCCGAGGAGACGCTCGCCCAGGGCGTCGGCGAAGCGCCCGTGGTGCAGTTGCCGGCCGATCTGCCGGTGGGGGGCTTCACCCTTCACATCGGCTTTGGCAAGGAGAGGGAGGAGGCCACGCTCCTGGTCGCGCCCGAGCGCGCCTATCAGAGCGAAAGCGAGGCGCGCTTTTGGGGCATCGCGGTGCAACTTTATGGCGTGCGCTCGCAGCGCAATTGGGGACACGGCGACTTCACCGACCTGGCAGCGCTGATCGAAATCGCCGCTGAGCGTGGCGCCGACGCGATCGCACTCAATCCGCTGCATGCGATTTTCGACGATCATGCGGAGGATGCCAGTCCTTATTCCCCCAACAGCCGGCTCTTTCTCAACACGCTCTACATCGATGTTGAGGCCGTACCGGGCTTTCCTGGCCTCGATGCCGCCGGCCTGCGCGATGAGATAGAGACGCTGCGCGCAGGCGAGTTGGTGAACTACCAAGAGGTAGCCCGCGCGAAGGAGAAAGGCATGCGCCTGGCCTACGCAAATTTTTGCGGCGGCGCCTTTCCAGACGCTGAGCGAATGTTCGAAGCTTTTCGCGCGGAACAGGGCAGCAACCTGCAACGCTTTGCCGCTTTTGAATTGTTGCGCCGGCGCCATGGCTTGCCTTGGCAGCAATGGACTGCCGAATGGCGCGACCTGGAGGAGGCCGCCTTGGCGCGGCTGCGGCGGGAGCACAGTAAGGAGATCGGCTTTTTCGAATTCCTGCAATGGTCCGCGCATGAGCAGCTTTCGGCCTGTTGCGACCACGTCCGCCGGCAAGGTCTAAAGCTGGGGCTTTATCTCGATATTGCGGTCGGTGTTTCCAACACGGGTTTCGATGCCTGGAGCGAACGCGAGGTTATCCTCGACGCGGTAAGCGTGGGCGCGCCAGCCGACGCGCTCAATCTTGCCGGACAGAACTGGGGTATTGCCGGCACCAATCCGGTCGCGCTGGAGGAGAAAAAATTCGAGCCGTTTCGACGGATGCTGCAGGCTTCGATGCGTTACGCCGACGCGGTCCGGCTCGATCACGTGCTTGGTCTCAAGCGGCTCTTTCTCATCCCGAACGGTATGCCGGCCGGGCAGGGTACTTATGTCCGCTTTCCGTTCGAGGCGTTACTGGCGGTGGCCGCGCAGGAAAGCGTTGCCAACCGCTGCGTCGTGATCGGCGAGGATCTCGGCACGGTGCCTGAGGGTTTTCGGGACGTGCTGGCGGACTGGGGGCTTTGGTCCTATCAAGTGATGATGTTCGAGCGCGAAGAGGGCGGCCGCTTCCGGGCGCCTGACGCCTATCTGCGAAATGCGCTGGCAAGCTTCAACACCCACGATTTGCCGACCTTCGCCGGCTGGGCGGCGGCTCACGATCTTGCGGTCAAGCGCCAATTGGGTATCGATCCCGGCGAGAGCGATGAAGATCGTGCCGAAGCCCGTGCAGCGCTGCGCAGCGCGCTAGGATTGCCGGACAATGTCGAGCCGGATTTTTCCACGGTGGCGGCCTATCTTGCGCGCACCCCGTCGCGCTTGCTCGTGCTCGCGATGGAGGACGTGCTCGGCATCCTCGATCAACCCAATATACCGGGCACCGTGCAGGAACACCCCAATTGGCGGCGGCGTCTGCCGATCGCGCTAGAAGATATAGCCCAACATCAGAGCCTTGCCGCGCTCGCCGGTATCATGCGGACGGCGGGCCGCGGCTGAGACAAAAGCCACAGCGGCGGTTGCGCCACTTGCCTGCGTTGCATAGACTTACCGCGATTTTATCAACATCGCCGTGCTGTCGAGCCTTGAGGAGGTTTCGGCGCGGAGGAAGGTTTTGAATGGACGACGAGGCCGGGGACACCGGTAGCGTCGACCGTGCCCGTGATCCGGAACCGCGACGGCGGCGCCGGTGGGGACGGCGATCACTTCACGCATCGTATCAGGGTCCGGCAGCCGATAATGGCCATCGCCGCGACGCGACCTATGCCGCGCTCGATCTTGGCACCAACAATTGCCGGCTGCTGGTGGCGCGTCCGACCGCCGACAGTTTCCGAGTGGTCGATGCTTTCTCCCGCATCATCCGGCTGGGCGAGGGTTTGTCGAAATCGGGTCGCCTGAGCGAGGCCGCGATCGGGCGCGCCATCGAGGCGCTCGCCATCTGCCGCGACAAGATGAAGAACCGCATGGTGACGCGGGCCCGGCTGATCGCTACGGAGGCCTGCCGCGCGGCCGAGAACGGCGCTCATTTTCGCGCCCGCGTGGCCGACGAAGTCGGTCTCGAGCTTGAGATAATCGATCGCGAAACCGAAGCCTCGCTCGCCGCCAGCGGTTGTTCGCCGTTGCTCGATCCGCAGGCGCAGGGCGTGATCCTATTCGATATCGGCGGCGGGTCGTCCGAGCTGGTGCGGCTTGGTCCCTCCCGCCCGAGCAATTCCGGACCGCCGCATCCCGACATTCTGGGCTGGATGTCGATTCCGATCGGCGTGGTGAACCTGGCGGAGCGTCACGGCGGCCATGCTGTCACGCGCGACATCTACGAAGAAATGATTTCGGAAGTCGGCGAATATGTCGGCCGCTTCGCGCGGGAGCATCCAATGCCCGAGCTCGAAGACGTGCATTTGCTTGGCACTTCCGGAACTGTGACAACCATCGCCGGAGTGCATCTGGAATTGAAGCGCTATGATCGCCGCTATATCGACGGCTGCTGGATGACCGACGAGCAGATTTCCAGCGTGATCGATCGCTTGCTGCTGATGAGCTACGAGGAGCGCGTCGCCAGCCCCTGCATCGGCTCGGAACGCGCCGATCTGGTGCTCGCCGGTTGCGCGATCATGGAGGCGATCCGCCGTGCCTTTCCCTGCCAGCGCGTGCGCGTAGCAGACCGCGGATTACGCGAGGGCATGCTGGTGCAGATGATGCGGACGGATGATGTCTGGCGCCGCGCGGCGGGTAGCCGGCAATGACCCCGCCGGGCAACAAGGACGACGGCCGCGCGCTGAAGGTGCGGGTCAAGGGCGGCAGGGGCCGGTCGCTGTCGTCAAAACTCTGGCTCGAGCGCCAGCTCAACGATCCTTATGTGGCACGCGCCAAGCGCGAGGGCCTGCGCTCGCGCGCCGCCTTTAAGCTGGCAGAGATCGACGACAAGTTTCATTTCCTTAAAACCGGCGCCAAAGTGGTCGATCTTGGTGCCGCGCCGGGAGGCTGGAGCCAAATCGTCGCCAAGCGCGTGGGCGCCGCTGAGGGCAAGGGCCGCGTGGTGGCGATGGATTTGCTGAAGATGGAGGGAGTTCCCGGAGTGGACTTCCTGCAGCTCGATTTGTTCGACGAGAAGGCGCCGCAGGTGTTGCGTGATCTTTTGGACGGGCCGGCCGACGTGGTGCTCTCGGATATGGCGGCCAATGCCACCGGTCACCGCCAGACCGATCATCTGAAGATCATGGCCCTGGTTGAAGTGGCGGCTGAATTTGCCGGCGAAGTGCTCAAACCCGGGGGCACCTTCGTGGCCAAGGTCTTGCAAGGCGGAACCGAGGCTTCGCTGCTGGCTGGCCTCAAGCGCGATTTCGACAGCGTGAGGCATGTCAAGCCGGCGGCGAGCCGGGCGGATTCCGCGGAGCTGTATCTCGTTGCGACCGGCTTTCGCGGCAGCGGGGCACGACCGTCGTGACCCTGAAACTCGTTATCGGAAACAAGAATTATTCCTCCTGGTCGATGCGTCCCTGGATGGCGATGAAGATCGCGGGGATTGCCTTTGAGGAGCGAGTGATTTCGCTCGACGATCCGGCTTTCAAGTCGGAGCTCTACAAACTTACGCCCGCGGGCAAAGTGCCGGTGCTGATCGACGGGGACCGGCACATCTGGGAATCGCTCGCGATCATCGAATATCTCGCCGAGAAATTCCCCGACGCGAAATTGTGGCCCATGGACGCCGGCGCGCGCGCCCATGCCCGCGTGATCTGCGCCGAGATGCATGCCGGCTTTGCGGCGCTGCGCCGACACTGCGCGATGAACATGATGCGCCCGCCAAGGAAGCGGGAGCTTCCACCCGAGGTACAACGCGACGTCACGCGCATCGACCAGATGTGGACGGACTGTCGGGCCCGTTTTGGAGACGGCGGACCGTTTTTGTTCGGCGCTGCGGGAGCGGCCGACGCGATGTTTGCGCCCGTGATTTCGCGCTTTCATACCTACGATATCGAAGTCGGCCGGGAGGTACGCGCTTATACGGACGCGGTGATGGCGCTGCCGGCATGGATCCAGTGGGAAAGGGCGGCGCGGCAGGAAACCTGGGTGTTGCCACGCGGGGAGGTTGATTGGCCGGAGGTGTTAAGGGCCTGATTTAACACCACTCTGGCCTATGTTTTCGAGGCAGACTCACGCGTACCTGCTCTGCTAAGTTTCCTCCGGGCAAGGAACCTCGCTTGTGTTTGGACATTTTCTTACGCGGCCTCTTTTTCAAACAAGCGGTCGCGATTAAGCCGGCGCCCCCGGCGAAAGGAAGTCGGCTATGCATATTCTATTCGCAATTGCCCGTGTGTTGCTGGTTCTGATCTTTATATTGTCCGGCGCCATGAAGCTGCTGGATATTGCCGGTACGGCGGCGCAGATTCAGCCGGTCGTAACGATACCCGACATGCTGCAGGATTTTGTTGCTCAAGTGGAGACCGCCACCAGCATGCAATGGCCGCAGCTGCTCGCGATCTTGACCGGCGTCATTGAAGTCGTGGCCGCGTTGCTCATCGCCTTTAACATCGGCTCGCGCGGCGCAGCTGCGGTGCTGGCGCTCTTCACCCTGGTGGCGACCTTCTATTTCCATGCCTTCTGGAGCATGAGCGGCGATCTCATGCAGG
>JAXDOO010000436.1:0-2515 GCA_034668865.1 Alphaproteobacteria bacterium | reverse complement strand
GCATCGTGGCGCAGGCGGTCTATTACTTCACCGCCGAGGTCGCGCTCGGCTCGCCCCAGCGCAAGGTCGCCTTCACCGTGCCGACCGGCAATTTCGGCGACGTCTATGCCGGCTATGTGGCGCAGCGCATGGGATTGCCGATCGACCGGCTGGTGATCGCCACCAATGTCAACGACATCCTGACCCGCACGCTGGCGACCGGCACCTATGAGCTGCGCGAGGTGATGCCGACCGCCTCGCCGTCGATGGACATCCAGATCGCCTCGAATTTCGAGCGCATCCTGTTCGACGCGTCGGGCCGCGACGGCAAGGCGGTGCGAGCGCTGATGGGCTCGCTCGCCCAGTCGCGGCGGTTTGCGCTGTCGGTGCGCGCGCTCTCGGGCATCCGCGGCATCTTCGCAGCCGACCGCGCCGACGAAGAGGAAACCTCCGCCACCATCCGCACGGTGCTGCGCGAGACCGGGCATTTCATCGACCCGCATACCGCCGTCGGCGTGGCCGTGGCGGAGAAGGAAACCCGCGATCCGTCCGTGCCCATGGTGGTGCTGGCCACCGCCCACGCCGCCAAATTTCCCGACGCCGTCGAAGCGGCGTGCGGGCTGCGGCCGCCGCTGCCCGACTGGCTCGGCGATCTTCACGACCGTCCGGAGCGTGTCACCACGCTGCCGGTCGACCAGATGGCGGTCGAACGCCATATTTTGTCCGCTAGCCGCGCTGCGCGCGAAGGAGCTGCCGCATGAGTGTCGAAGTAACGCGTCTTCCCTCGGGTCTTGCTGTGGTGACCGAGACCATGCCGCATTTGCAGACCGCCTCGCTCGGGGTCTGGGTGGGGTCCGGCAGCCGCGACGAGCGGCCGGACGAGCACGGCATCTCGCATCTGCTCGAGCACATGGCGTTCAAGGGCACCGCGCGGCGCAATGCGCGGCAGATCGCCGAGGAGATCGAGGCGGTCGGCGGCGACCTCAACGCCGCGACCAGCGTCGAGACCACGGCCTATTACGCGCGCGTGCTCGCCGCCGATGTGCCATTGGCGCTTGATGTTTTGTCCGACATCCTGTCGGAGCCCGCCTTCGATCCCGAGGAATTGCAGCGCGAACAGAATGTCATCGTGCAGGAAATCGGCGCCACCGAGGACGCCCCCGACGATCTGGTTTTCGACAAGCTGCAGCAGACGGCGTTTCCCGGCCAGGCAGTCGGCCGCCCTATACTCGGCACGCCGGAAACCGTGCGCTCGTTCGATCGCAAGCGGCTGTTCGCTTATCTCAGCCGCAACTACCGCGCCCCCGACATGGTGGTGGCGGCGACCGGCGCGGTCGATCATCGGCTGGTGGTCAGCCAGGTCGAGCGGATGTTCGGCAAGTTCGCCGGTCCGGCCGCCCCGGTTCCGGAGCCGGCGCGCTTAATCGGCGGCTCGCATATCGAGAAACGCGATCTCGAACAGGAGCATGAGGCGCTCGCCATGCCGGGTGTGTCCCAGCGTGATCCGAATCTGTTCAGCCTGCAGGTTTTCACCAGCGTGCTGGGCGGCGGAATGTCGTCGCGCCTCTTCCAGGAGGTGCGCGAGATCCGCGGCCTCTGCTACGCGATCTATGCCTTCCACGCGCCCTATTCGGACACCGGGATGTTCGGCCTCTATGCCGGCACCGATGCCGCCGACGTGCCGGAATTGATGCGGGTCGTGGTGGGCGAGATCACCAATGCCGCCGACACCGTGACCGAAGCCGAGGTGGCGCGCGCCAAGGCGCAGATGAAGGCCGGCCTGCTGATGGCGCTGGAGAGCTCCAGCACCCGCGCCGAACAGCTGGCGCGCCAGATGTTCGCCTGGGGCCGCCCGATCCCGCTCGACGAACTGGTCGGACGGATCGACGCCGTGACGGTGGAAAGCGCCCGCGCCGCCGGGCGGGCGCTGATCGCGCGCGGACGGCCGGCGATCGCCGCGCTCGGGTCCGGCCCCGGGCTTGAAAGCGCGGCAACGATCGCCGAGACTCTCTACCGGCAGGCGGCGTGATGAGATTCCGGATGATCGCCATCCTGAGGTGCGTGCCGCGGGCACGCCTCGAAGGATGACGATGCTCCCACCCTTCGAGGCTCGCGGAGCCTGTCATCGGGCCGGCCCAAGCGGGGCCGGCCCCGTCGGCTCGCACCTGCGGGTGACGATGCGCTTGATGGCGTGATTGACGATGGCTTTTTTTCGCAGCGTCAGCTTTTCCGAGCAGCTGCCGACGGTCACCGGCAACGGTGTCGTGTTGCGCGCGCCGCAGATGGCCGACTACCCGACCTGGTCGGCGCTGCGCGAAGCCAGCCGAGATTTCCTCACGCCCTGGGAGCCGACCTGGCCGGCCGACGATCTGACGCGGGCGTCGTTCCGCCGCCGCGTCAAGCGCTATTTCGAGGATCAGCGCGGCGACATCTCCTACCCGTTTTTCATCTTCCGCAAGAGCGACCACATGCTGGTCGGCGGCTTGACGCTGACCAATATCCGCCGCGGCTGCGCCCAGGCCGGCAGCCTCGGCTA
>JAXDOO010000435.1:0-3514 GCA_034668865.1 Alphaproteobacteria bacterium | reverse complement strand
CCGCGACCACGGCGGTCCGGACCCCGCTCGAGCGGGTGGAGCGGAGCTGGCGCGGCATGGTGATGGATACCTATGCGCTGGAGAAATTGACCGGCTGGACCCCCGAACTTTCACCGCCGCCGGATTCGCCGCTGTATCGCTGGCGGGTGCTGGCGCAGAACAACAGACCCGGCGAACAGCGGCTCGCTCTCGTAATTCCGTAAGAACGAGAAACCCTCGAAGGGAGCGGCACGAAATGGTCTATCGGAGTTTGGTGACGGTGCTTTGGCTTTGCGCCGCCGCGCTGCCGGCGTCGGGCGCCGGCTATCCAAATCGCACGGTAAAAATGATCGTGCCGTTCGCGGCCGGCGGCGGCACCGACGTGCTGGCGCGGATCATCGCGCAACATCTCAACAGCAAATGGGGCCAGCCCGTCGTGGTGGAAAACCAGCCGGGCGCGTCCGGCGCAATCGGCACCCGCGCGGTGATGAAAGCGGCGCCCGATGGCTACACCTTGCTGATGGCGTCGACCGGCGCCCTGATGGCGGTGTCGTCAGGCGGCGACGGTTCGTTCGACGTCAACAAGGTGCTCGCGCCGATCGCGATTGGCGCAGCACCGCTGTATCTGCTGGTGGTCAACCCAAAGCTGCCGGTCAACTCGACCGCCGATCTGATCCGCCTCGCCAAGGAAAAGCCGGAAGGACTGACATTCGGCTCCTCCGGCGTCGGTGCCGCGTCGCATCTTTCTGCCGTGCTGTTCGGCAGCGATGCGGGCATCAAATTGCTGCACATTCCCTACAAGGGCACCGGTCCGGCGGTGACCGATCTGCTCGGTGGGCGGATCGACCTGATGTTCGCGCCCGGACCGGTCGTGCAGCAGTTCGTGCAGTCGGGTCAGCTCAAGGCACTGGGCGTGACCGACACCAGGCGATCGAAATTTTACCCCGATGTTCCGACCGTCGCCGAGAGCGGCGTGCCTGCTTACGAGTCGGTCGGCTGGTTCGGCCTGCTGGCGCCGGCGGGTACGCCGCCGGAGATCGTCAAGCAGATCAACCAGGCCATCGTCGCCGCGATGGACACCCAGGAATTCCGTGATCACCTGGCGACGCTGGGCGCCGAGCCACAACCGCAGACGCCGGAAGAGTTCGGCCGCTATATCAATGCCGATGTTGCCAAATGGAGCAAGCTTGTGAAAGACAACGACGTCCAATTGCCGGGAGGAAGGTGATGCGCCTGGCAACTTTTACCGACGCGTTTTCGGGGCCGCGTTTCGGGATCGTTCGCGGCGAGCATGTCGTCGATGTCGTCGCCGCTGCCAACGCGCTGCATCAGCCCGTTCCGGCGACCAGCGTCAAGGCCGCACTGACCAGCGGTCCGCAGACGCTCGGCGCGCTGCAGGCGCTTGTGGAGTCAGCGGAGCGCAAAGGACTGCATCGCCCTGTCGCGGGCGTGAAATTCCTGCCCCCGATATCCGACCCCTCAAAATTCTTCTGCGTCGGCAAGAACAACAGGAAGCACCGCGAGGAACTCAAGGCCAACAAGATGCTGACCGAGATCCCGAACGAGCCGACCGGTTTCATCAAGCTCGTCGACACCATGTCGGGCGATGGCGACGAGGTGGTCAGGCCCGATGGCATCACCACGCTCGATTACGAGCCGGAGCTTTGCTATGTGGTCGGCAAGCGCGCGCATGGGGTGAAGAAAGCCGAGGCGATGGATTACATCGCCGGCTTCACGCTGATGAACGATGTCAGCGCGCGGCAAATCCAGCAACGCAGGTCGCCTCCGGCAGCCGGTTCTGGACTGCCAAGAACATGCCGGGCTTCGCACCGGTGGGCCCGCACATCCTGACCATGGACGAAGTTGCCGATACCGACAATCTGTGGGTGACTTGCGATGTCAACGGAGAGCGCCGGCTGCGCTCGAATACCGGCGATTATCTGTACAAGATATCGGACGTACTGGAGCATTTTTCCCGTTACGTCGTATTCGAACCCGGCGACCTCATCGCGATGGGCGCGCCAAGCGGCGTCGCGGTCGGGCAGCCGAACGCGGCCGAGCTTTATCTCAAGCCCGGCGACGACATGGTGATTGCATTCGAAGGACTAATGTCGCTGCGCACGCGGATCGTGGCGCCACGCTAGATTGGTCCGCTTGCGGACATAAATTTCATGACGGGACAACGTGGAACCTTGGCGAGCCGGTGCGATTATAGCTGCGCAGGGACTTGAGGAGGATTCAATGAACGGTCTGATTTATCTGGTCGGCCTGGTCGTGGTCATTTTGGCTGTATTGTCGTTTTTTGGCCTGAGATAAGGAGGAGGTCCATGATCTCGGAAACCGCCGTTTCCGGCCCGCCCGGAACGGAGCCGCAATACTTGCAATGGACGCCCGTGATTGCGGGAGCCCTGGCTGCTACAGCACTGTCTCTTATCCTCGTCACATTCGCTGCAGCCGTAGGATTGGGCGTAAGCTCAACGGCGCCGACTTGGCGGGATGCGTCCGCAGCGCTATGGTTATTGTCCGGGCTCTACCTCATCCTTCAGGCGATCGTGAGTTTTGCGCTTGGCGCTTATATCGCCGGGCGCCTTAGCCGTCCCCTGGTCGCCGCTCCCTCCGAGCAAGTCGAAACCCGCGACGGACTTCATGGATTGACTGTATGGGCGGTGGCGGTGGTTCTTGGCGCAACGGTCGCGGCATTCGTTGCCGCGGCGGCAGTCAATCGCCCCTCGCCGACAACTGCAGCCAATGCCAGCGCTGCCGAGCCGATTTTGAGCTATGAACTTGACCGCCTGTTCCGATCGACTCGACGGCCTCCCAATGTAGACTTGCGATCCGAGCGCGCGGAGGCTGGCCGAATTCTGTTGACGTCATCCGGCCATGACGGCGTCAGCGCCGATGACAGGACCTATCTGGTTCAACTGGTGGCCTCGACCAGCGGTCTGGCCGCGGCGGACGCCGAGCGTCGCGTCGACAATGGCGTCGCCAACGCCAAGACCGCGCTAAACCGTTCGCGCCGCAGCAAGATTATTCTGGCGTTCTCTTTGGCGACGGCATTGCTGCTTGGTGCGGTGGCGGCATGGGCGGCTGCCTGCGCCGGTGGCCGGCACCGCGACGGAGCTCCTCTGCCGGAGTGGATGGCGCATTCCGATAGGCTGGCCCGCAGGCGGATCGTGATCCAATAGAATCATTTGGCTTGGAGAGGACAATCGGTGTAACGCTCCAAGCCGAAGGTCACCTGATCCAATCCTGGGGTCCGCCTGCAGGCCTATGCGGTCCTCGTCCGCGCAGGGTTCGCCAGCCAATGGGGGCGAACAACAGTGCCAGCGCCAGCAACCCCAGGCTTCCGGCCCACCGGATTCGCTCGCGCGCCCGCGCGCGCACTTCGCCCATGACGAATTGCTCGCCTTTGCGCATTTCGCCGTAGGATTTCAGGAATGAGGAGATGCGCCTGATGCTGAAGTCGTCGAGCGCCGCACCTTCGGTGCGGTTGCGCCTCTCCACTTCATTTAATTTCTCCGCCTCCAGACGATAG
>JAXDOO010000434.1:0-4385 GCA_034668865.1 Alphaproteobacteria bacterium | reverse complement strand
TCCGGGGACCAATGAGGTGATCATTGCGGTCGAGCGTCGCGAACTCGATGGTCTCTACAGCCATCAGGGCTCGATCCAGAGTATACGGCCCGACATGATCACCAAGGGTGAACTGATACCGGTGGTGCAGACATTCGAGGAATATCCCAAAGTGCCCACCATCGACAGCCTGATCACCAATCCGAAGGAGAAGGCGCTGCTGGGGCTCCTCAGCGCGCCGTCCCGTATCGGCCTGCCCCTGCTGGCGCCACCCGGCATTCCGGCCGAGCGGCTGGAGATTTTGCGGAAATCCCACGCGCTGATGGTCAAGGACAAGGAATATGTGGAAGAGGCCGAAAAGCGCGGATTGCCTGTGGGGCAACCCATCAACGGAGAGGAACTGCAGAAACTCATCGCACAGACACTGTCATCCGTGCCGGACGACGTCCTGCAGGAATATCTGGCTTTGACGGAGACAGAGACGAAGTAAACGGAGCCCGCTGAAAAAAGCGGCGGCAGCTGCAAAGCCGCCGCCACCTATCAATACCATTCGGACGCCGCTCTGCCGGTTTCGGCGCCCGCAATTCGCTCCTAGGCGGGCGCCTTTTCCAGCTTGTTCTTTTTCGCGCGCTCATCTCCGTATTCGGCGGTGTCGTAGCCATGCACCGACACGTCGAACAGATTGCCATCGGGATCCATCGCCCGATATTCGGCATAGGCGCGACTGGCTGGACGCTCCGTCAGCGGCTCTTCAAAAGCCTGCAGCCTCTTCCCGATTTCTTCAATGTCGTCGACCTGGAAACCGAAATGATTGATGCCGCTCGGCGTATAGTCGCCGCGATTTTTCAGGATCGCCAATGTCAGGTAGCCGTCGCTCATGTAAATCGCGCCGCTTTTTTCGGTCAGGATGACCTTCATATCGAAAACCTGCTCGTAGAACTTGGCGAGGCGTTCGGGGCTTTTGGTCTTTATCGCCAGATGTCTGATCTTGCTCATCCTGCTCTCCTGTCAACTGACTATCCATTTAAACCATTTTGATCCCCCGCCGGGCCGGGCGCAATGACCAGCGTCAGGCCTTCGCGGTGCGCCGGTGCTCTCGGCCGCGATAAGGCGGCGCATTCACATCCCCGATGCCCTGGAAGTCGATGAACTCGATGGCGTTGCCGTCGGGGTCGTGGAAATACAGATGCCGCCCGGTGAAGCTGCGGTGGCCCTTGTCCTCGTACAGCAATACCTCGATGCCGTTGGCTTCCAGATGCGCCACGGCGGCGTCGAAATCCTCGCCCTGCACGAAGAAGGCGTGGTGCAGCAGGATCTCCCTGCCCTTGTTGGGCGGGACATGATCGTTACTGCGGGCTTTCGACAGCACGAAATACTGTTCGCCGCAGCGCATGAAAACGGTGCTCTCGTTCTGCCGCCAGTAGGTAGCCCCCACGATATCCTCGTAGAAACGCCGCGAACGCTCCAGATCCGTCACGCTGAGCGTGAAATGCAAAATGCCGCTGGGCGCGACGCGCCGCGGCTTGGCAGGTTTGATGCTGGTGACACCCGCCAGCGCGGGACTTTTGAATCCGCTCATCGTTTCAGTTCCAGCGGCACCATGGCCGCATCCTTGGAATTGCGCAGCGTCAGCGAGGTTTTCACGTTGCGCACATTCGGCGCCGAGGTGAGCTCGGCGACAAAAGCCTGAAAAGTTTTCAGGTCAGGCGCCACGCATTTGAGGATAAAATCGATCTCCCCCGACAGCATCCAGCATTCGCGCACCAGGGGCTGCGCCTGCACGAAACGCTCGAAGGCAACGAGGTCGGCTTCCGCCTGACTTGACAGGTGAACCATGGCGAAGACTGCGACTTCGAAGCCGAGCAGCTTTTCGTCCAGCAGTCCCCGATAGCCCTTGATGTAACCGGCCTCTTCCAGCACGCGCACACGGCGCAGGCAAGGCGGCGCGGAGATGCCCACTCGGCGCGCCAGCTCCACATTCGTCATGCGGCCGTCGCCCTGCAGCTCAGCAAGTATCTGCCAGTCGATGGCATCGAGACGGCGGGTCACGGGCGCTTCCCCAGAGACATATGTCTCACCCATATCGCGAAACCCAGCTCCACGAAACATTATTGCGCGAGCTTCCGGCCCAAGCCTGGGTTCCCCACTGGGTTGCGTATCTTGCATAGCTCGGGAGATGGATTAGATTGCAGGTCTAGCGGGCGCGAAGCTGGCGGAAAGGTTTGGCCCCCGCGCTCCCCCAGGAATCCCACTTCATGGCCACCATTCACGGCAAGCTTGTCATTATCGGCTCCGGACCGGCCGGCTACACCGCCGCGATCTATGCCGCCCGCGCCATGCTGCAACCGATCTTGATCCAGGGCTTCCAGCCCGGCGGCCAGCTCACCATCACCACGGACGTGGAGAATTATCCCGGCTTCGCCGACGTCATCCAGGGTCCCTGGCTGATGGAGCAGATGCAGAAGCAGGCTGAGCACGTGGGCACCCGGATCGTCACCGACCACGTCAACAAGGCGGATCTCTCCAGGCGGCCATTCCGGCTGGAAACGGATTCCGGCGACGTCTACATGGCCGACACGCTGATCCTCGCCACCGGAGCGCAGGCGCGCTGGCTCGATCTGCCCTCGGAGCAGAAATTCAAGGGCTATGGCGTCTCGGCCTGCGCCACCTGCGACGGCTTTTTCTACCGCGAAAAGGAAGTGGTGGTGATCGGCGGCGGCAACACGGCTGTGGAGGAAGCGCTGTTCCTCACCAACTTCGCCTCCAACGTCACGATCGTGCACCGGCGCGACAGCTTCCGTGCGGAGAAAATCTTGCAGGAACGGCTGAAGAAGAATCCCAAGATTAGCGTCGTGTGGGACAGCGTGCTGGAAGACGTGCGCGGCGACGACAATCCACTGAAAGTGCGCAGCATCACACTGCGCAACATCAAGACCGGTGCGCTCACCGAAAAAAACGTGGACGGCGTGTTCATCGCGATTGGGCATTCGCCCGCTACCGAATTGGTGGTCGGACAGCTCAAACTGAAGCCATCCGGCTATGTGGAAACCGCGCCGAATTCGACGGCGACCTCCGTGCCCGGCGTCTATGCCGCCGGCGACATCACCGACGATATTTTCCGCCAAGCGGTCACCGCCGCCGGCATGGGCTGCATCGCCGCGCTGGAAGCGGAAAAATTCCTGGCCGCACATGGCGAAGCCGAGCCGGCCGTGGCCGCGGAATGACCGCTCTCCGAATGCTCGTCGCAACAAGCGTGGGGCGCAAATCAACCGGCGGAAGCGCGCATTAGATGGATTGGGACAAGCTCAAAGTTTTCCACGCCGCGGCCGAGGCCGGCAGCTTCACCCATGCCGGTGAGCATCTCGGCCTGTCGCAATCGGCTGTATCGCGCCAGGTAAGCGCGCTGGAGACCGAGCTGGGCGTTTCGCTCTTCCATCGCCACGCGCGCGGACTGATCCTGACCGAGCAAGGCGACCTTCTGTTCCGCACCGCGCACGAAGTGTTCATGAAGCTGGAGGCGGCGCGCGCCAAGCTCACTGACAGCAAGGAGCGGCCGAACGGCGAACTGAGGGTGACGACCACCGCTGGCATCGGCCTGAACTGGCTGACACCGCGGCTCGGGGAATTCCTCGATCTCTATCCCGATATCCGCATTACATTGCTCGTCACCGACGAGGAGCTCGATCTCTCCATGCGCGAGGCCGATGTGGCGATCCGGCTGCGCCAGCCGCAGCAGCCGGACCTGATCCAGCGCAAGCTCTTTTCAGTGAAATTTCACGCTTATGCCTCGCCGGAATATCTCAAGCGCAAGGGAACGCCGCGCTCGGCAGAGGACCTCGATAACCATCCCATCATCATGCTGGGCGGCACGGTTCCGCAGCACCTGCAGAACCGCAACTGGCTGATCCAGGTCGGTCGCGAAGGCAAATCGCCGCGCGTGCCGTGTCTGACCATCAACAACGTGCTCGGTGTGCAGCGCGCCTGCCAGGAAGGCTTCGGCATCGCCATGCTGCCGGACTACCTGATCGAGGACAGCGGCCTCGTGCAGCTGTTCGACGGAGCCGACGCGATCCAGCTCGACGCTTTCTTCCTCTATCCGGAAGAATTGAAGTCGGTCGCCCGCGTGCAAGTGTTCCGCGATTTCTTGGTGTCCAAGGCGCAGCGTTGGCGCTACTAACCCAACCGGACGCAGGTGCCTACGAACGCCTCAGTTCGACTTGGACTTCGTGCCGTTGATCAGGTCGTAGATGTTGCAGGCGATACCCGTCGCCTCGTAACCGTCCTGACCGGTCGCCTGCGCGATCGCAAACATCTGTTGCGCGAGGCCGACGAACGGCATCGGGACCTCCATCTCGCGCGCCATATCGAGCCCGAAGTTCACGTCCTTTGGCATCCACGACTTGCGG